>NZ_FQYM01000011.1 GCF_900141705.1 Fibrobacter sp. UWP2 | reverse complement strand
GAAAAGAGCATGAAACTACTTGACAATGAAGCGCTAATAGCCTAGATTTACACCAGTTGGAGACCTGGATTTTCAACTAAAAAAGGGACAAATTCAATTGATGTAGTCGCGAATAATGTTAATGCAAAAGTAGAAACATCGGAAGGCCAAAGTATTTCAGTTATTTTCTCTTTCATAACTAGCATGATTAAAATGTCGCAAGAAAATAGACTTTCTGATGATAGGGCTAAGCAGGAACTCTCATCGGATATATATCCTCTTGTTATGGATGCGCCACTCTCTAAATTCGATAAGAAACACATTCAATCTGTATGTGAGACTATTCCGCATCTTACTGAACAAGTCGTTATTTTCATTAAGGATACAGATGGAGATTTGGCTAAGGAATATATGAATGCTAAGATTGGAAAATCTCATAAATTTGTAAAAATCAGCGAAACGGAAACAATCATAGAGTAAGGGAGTGTAATATGTTCGATAAAGAAGTGCGGTTGATTGGCAAACATGCTCAATACATGTCTTTACTTGCTAGTAATTTTGGCGAGATAAATGCAAAACTATTTAATAGAAATATTGATGTTTATGTGCAAGCTCCGATAGTTGGTTTTTTATATCAAAAAAAATCTGAAAAAGATGTAAAAAATAAAGATTCGAAAATTCCAGATGCGCACATTCTAAAAGATCAAATGATTAATGCTAAAGATAATTTGGTTTTTAACATGCAATTAATTTTACTTTTAGATAAAGATTATGAACCGGATGAAGAAAAGAGAATAGATAAAGCCTTTAGACATTTTGGTAAAGATGAAAAAGATTTTGAATTTTTTGAGTCGTATGTTTTGGGTGGAATAGAAATTCTTTATCAGAAATTGATTGAAAATGCTGCGAAATCAGATGATTTTATAGACAAGCTGTCGTCCTTTACGGATGAGATAAATTCTAGATATTATTCCGAAATAGATAAAGATGTTTTGTTGAATTCATTGAATTAATGAGTGACGTAAGAGATAGAGCATTTACTCTTTTAGTAAAAAAATCTGAAGTGAAAGGGTTCATTACCTTTGAAGACATTTCGGATATAGCCGCTGATTGTAATTTAGGAATTCAAGACATTGATAGATTGTCAAGTGATATACTTGACTATGGGATAATACTTCGAGAAAAAGATAATCTTGAAAAAAAAGAGGAATCTTCTTTTCTTTATTTCGACGATAATTTAATTTATTGCAAAATTACCGAAAAAGAACCGGTGCTTACGTCTATGGTTAATTACGTGAGAAAAATTTCGCCTCCACAAAGAAATGAAGTTGAAAGACTTTATCCGCAAATAGAAAACGGAAATCTGTATGCCCGAAATCGACTTTTTGAAATGTATATGCGAAATGTTTTAAAATTTGCGTATCAGCAGAGCTTGGAATTCAATTTAAATTTGGCTGATACAATTCAAGATGGGATGATGGGCTTGCATATTGCCGTTGATAAATACTCTCCGTATGTGCATGGGAAATTCCCTGCTTATTCTTACTTTTGGATAAAAAGTACAATTGATGTTCACAAAAAGATTGAAAACTCATTATGGGACATTCCCAACAACAAATTGATTGATGTTGAAAACCTATACAAGTATTTAAGGAAATATATTCCTTCATTTTTTGAAAATCCACGATTGACAGATTCGTTTGTAAAAGAAATTGCGGACAGGCAACAGTTGCCTATAGAGAATGTAAAAAGATATCTCATTCTTTTGACACATCCTTTAAATATAGACTTACTGACGGTAGAATGTCGAGACGATGGATTCTATAAACTTTGGCTAAAAAATGTAGTTCATAAAGTCTTTGCAACATTGGGTGATAAAAATCGTGAGTTGGCGGAGATGTATTATTGTTTGTCTTTAACGTATTCTGAAATTGCAGAACGTCTTGATGTATCTCGAGAACGAATTCGGCAGAAATTTATAAAGATTGATCAGAAGGTGAAGAAAGAAGGATCTCGATATTTTGACATTGATCCACGAATTACGGAATTCAATTTTTGAACATCTGCGTTAGGGATAGTGACCCCTTGGGGCGGAGACTTGCAATGGAGATCCCCGCCTTCGCGGGGATGACAAGTGTAAGGCTCCGTTTTATGAGGTTAGGCGGGAACGGAGTGAACCGGGCAACCCATAAAATATAGCCCGACCCACGCCAGTGGGCGGACAGCACTTAACAACTTGTTGTTTAGTGCGCATGGCCACCAAGGTGGGGAACGCCCCCAAAAAAGCGATATTAAACGGTTGGCTATTTGACTTTTTGCCTCTATTTATATATTTTATAGGAAACTGGTCCCATTAAGGTGAAAGCAGGCTTCATGCCATGCGTTTCGATAGAAACCTAGCCTTATACGGGATCTATCTTTTTATCTAGCGGATTTTTCGGTCAGGGATATTTTAAAATTGTCCAAAGAAGATTTTTTCCGACAGTAAACCATAAAAGCGTTTGCTTTCACTATGCGTTCCGCGCATACTGAGCATGAAAATTAAGCATTTTGTGCATGCTCCGAAATTATTTATATTATATGCGAAGCATTTCGGAGTGGCAAAATGAAGCTCAAGTTTTTAACAATGTTTTCAATCCTTGCGCTCTCTGCGAGCGTGTTTGCGGAGAGTGCCATGAGCAACATTACGGTAAACCTGCGCTATACGGGTAAGAACGGGGCGGCAAAGAAGTTCGCCGAAGAGATGGTTTCTAGCGGGACGGTGGCGAAAATCCGTGCCGAGAAGGGCAACATCCGCTACGAATATTTCCAGTCGCTGGACGATCCCGAGACCATCTTGCTGATTGACGCGTGGGAAAGCCAGGCCGCCATCGATGTGCACCATGCTTCGCCCATGATGAAGACGATTGCGAAACTCCGCGACAAGTACGACTTGAAAATGACTGTCGAACGCTACACGCCCGACAACACCATGCCCAAGACCGACGAAAAATTCATCAGGAAATAAGTCGCGACAATGCAATGCCCGCGCACTATTTCATTAACTTAACCTTGAAAAATTCCACGTTCATTTCGCGGTCGGCGAGCGGCACAATCTTGCGGTCCTTGGGAATGTCGTAATCGAACTTTTGGTCCGAAACGAACGTCAACAGCGAAGACTGCTCGATGAGCTTTGAAATTCCCTTCACGCTGTCGTGCTTGATGAAGGTGGCGTCGGGAATCTTCTTGCGCTTGACCTGCTCCCAGAACCCTACGTTGCTGCGCTGGATAATGGTCTCGCCCTTGAGTTCCCGGAGTCGGATGGACTTGCGCTTCGCAAGCGGGTGCTTTTTCGGGAGCGCAATCGAGAGCCGCTCCTGCATGTATTTTTCGGCGCGGTATTTCTTTGCACGGGGGGCCTTAAGCGTGATGCCGATATCCGCCGAGCCCTCGTTCAAGGCCTTCAGCACGCCCGCCTCATTGTCGATAATCTCGTAAGTGACCTGCGCGCCGGGGTGTTTTTCCCGCAGTTCCTGCACCATCCGCATGGCGGGGAGGATGGCCACCGACGCGATAGAGAACGTGCGTGTACCCGCTCCCTGCGGGTTCACCTTTTCCATCATCTCGCCTTGCAAATCCATGATGCGCTTCGCGTATTCGGCGACCGTGCGGCCCTTCTCGTTCAGCTCGATGCGGTTCTTTTTGCGCTCGAAGAGCGGAGCACCGATTTCGTCTTCCAGCTTCTTGAACGCGCGGCTCACCGCCGGCTGCGAAGTGTAGAGCTTGTCCGCAACGGCCGAAAGCGTCCCGTATTCCAGGAACCCGGCCAGCAATCGCAAAATGTAGGTTTCGACAAACATAAAAAGCCCCTTTTGGGGGAGAATATAATAAATTCGCTATGCGTCAAGTGAATAGTGGGGCTATTTTCACCAGTTCTCGTAGCGGTGTCCCGTATTTAAGGAGGCTATTTGCTTCATTTCGTCGTCTGTCAACTCGAAGTCGAAAATCGATATGTTTTCTGCGATGTGGTCAGGGTTCTTGGAGCCCGGAATGGCAATGTAGCCCGATTGCACATGCCAGCGCAACACCACCTGAGCGGCCGATTTCCCGTGAGCCTTCGCTATCTTTGCGACAACCTTGTTCCCCAAGACGTCTTCGGTGTGGCCGCGCCCGCCCAGCGGGTAATAAGATTCCACCACAGCGCCGTATCGTTTTGCGTATTCCTTGAATTCCGTGTTCTGGTAAAACACATGGTTCTCGTTTTGCACCACGGCAGGTTTGATTTCGAAATCGGCAAAAAAGCGCTTCGCCGTCTTTTCGGTGTAGTAATTCGATATGCCGATGGAACGGATCTTCTTCGCCTTCACCGCGCGTTCCATAGCCTTGTAAACCGCCTTGTCCTCGGCGTCGCTCCCGTGCTGGTGCAACAGCATCAAATCAATATATTCGAGCCCCAGCTTTTCGAGTGAGTCGTCGATGTCTTCGTCCAAGGAGTTGCTCCACGGCACCAGTTTCGATGTCACGAACAAATCTTCGCGCTTCACGAGCCCATCGTCAATCGCCCGACGAATACCCCTACCCACGGATTCTTCGTTGTCGTAATATTTTGCCGTATCAATCAATCGATACCCGTTCTTGATGGCGACATAGACTGCGTCTTCAGCCACCTTGCCGCGCAAAGTCCAAGTGCCAAGCCCGAGAATTGGCATATCGAAACCCGAATTCAACTTGACCGTTGGGGCCGCCCCTTTGCTGTTCTGCACAATCGAATCTCCTTTATTCGATACCTTCGGCATAGCCTGCGACGCGGCATCGCTCGAACACGCCATGAACAGGAAAACGAACAAGAAACTGAACCACCTCATGCCCTAAAAATAACCAAATCCCGCCATAAATCAAAATACTTATTCCGTATAAAAGATATGCTTTGAAGGCATAGGTGGGGGAGGTGTCCCCCTTGCTCTCCTTCGGCAGGCTCAAGGATCGGGCCGGGGAAATGCCCATAAGACATTGGTTACGGTGGTAATTTTTCTCTGTAGATTCGCAAACATTACTGAAATCAGTCCTAAGTCACACTAGTCTTGTTGCACAAACGGACAGAAAAATGTATATTGGAAATGTAATAATAAGGGAAAACTATGGTGTTCGCCGAAAACATATTACGGATATTCCGTGAAAACAAACTTCTTGCGAAGTATCGCCTGAAGGATGTCTTTGTTTTCGGTTCGTCTGTTCGAACAGCAACTCCCAACGACATCGACCTGCTAGTCCGTGATTTCCAGGACTACAATGACCTGTTGTCCTTGCGAAAGGAACTTTCCGAAAAAACTGGCAAGTCCGTGGATGTCGTCATAGAGAAGTTCGCAAACCCCATTATCCTGTATCGAGCAAGCAAGGAGTCCATCCGTGTCGAATGACCCCAGGAACGATCTTTTCCACTTATTGGGAATGCTCGAATCCCTGTTGAAAATTCAAAAATATACACGGGATATTCATTCCACCGAAGAACTTCTTGAGAAAGAAGACCAGATGGTATTCAACGCATGTTTGACTTTGCTTGCAAACATAGGCGAATCCATCAACAAACTCTCGGACGCCGCCAAAGCGGGAATCGCAAGCGAAAACATTCAGGCAATTCGCGGTATGCGCAACAGGATTGTTCACGATTATGCTGGGCTCGACTCGTTTGTTGTTTACAACACTATAAAGAACGATCTTGATCCGCTAAAGGAAACCTTTATCAAAATCATTAGAGAAGGTCTAGCAAACAAGTCCTTTGACGAAGGTGAATTTGAAGCAGCGAAAAACGCGGGCTTTTACAAGTTCATTGATTTCAGTGTAATTTAAGAGCTGTCGTACCGACCTGGCCCTTGACTGGGGAACGCCCAGTTTTTTACTCCCTGTTCGCAAACTAACTTCAAGCTTTCCGAAGACGACATGAAAAAGATTCGCTGTCTCAACAAGGAAAAGCGTTTCTTTACCTCAACCCTCGCCGAAATCCAGCATTTCAAGGACTGGAATCCTGGCGACTAAGGGCCTTCATTGCCGCCGACCGTTTGCTCACTATGCGCCACACGCATACTGGGCATAAAAATTACGCATTACGCGGCCGTCCTGAAATTATTTATATTAAAGGCAACCGGTTCAAAAGAATTTTTAACGAAAAAGGCGGATTCCATGAAAAAAATCACCTTGATTCTTTTATCACTTCTTCTAGGAGTCTCTATGGCAGCAGAAAAGAAAATCCTCGTCGTTTACTATTCCCGCGCCGACGAAAACTACAGCGTCGGGAACATTTCCAAGGGCAATACCGAAATCATTGCCGAGATGATTGCGAAAAAGACGGGCGGCACGCTTTTGCACGTGGAACCCGCGAAGGAATACCCCAAGAAATACGATGACTGCATCAATGTGGCCAAGAAGGAACTTGCGCAGGACGCACGCCCGGCCATCAAGCCGGTGAACGTGAACCCCGAAGAATTCGACGAAATTTACGTCGGTTACCCGGTGTGGTGGGGCGAAATGCCCATGCCCATGTTCACCTTCTTCGAGAAGTATAACCTGAAAGGCAAGACGATTCACCCGTTCGTGACCCACGAAGGCAGCGGCCTCTCGGGTGTAGCCCGCCTCAAGAAGGTGACCGGCGCGAACGTGACTCCCGGCCTCGCCATCTACGGACACGTGGCCCAGAACGAACGCGACAAGGCCCAGAAAGAAGTCGACAAGTGGGTGAAGTAGGCTGATTGCGCCTTATGGGCGGAATGTTTTAGAAAGATTGCCAGGAAACTCTTGGCAGTCTTTTCTTTTTAGGGGAAACAATCCCCTTGGCGGGCTTCACTATGCGTTTTGCGCATACTGAGCATGAAAACTTGGTATTTTGCGGGGCTTGCGCAATTATTTATATTAAAGGTGTAGATAAAAAAGGAACAAACCATGAAACTAGGGACGATTATGACGATGCTTGGTATGGGTGCGGTGCTTGCCGCGTGTGATTGCTGCCCGCAGGGCGAGGCAAAGGCGCTTTCGCAGGACAAGGAACTGCGTGCCGTGATGGACAACTTCACGCAGAACGAGGTTCCGGCGGCGACTCCGCTTGTGGAGAAGCGCGAGGTGGA
This sequence comes from Fibrobacter sp. UWP2, assembly GCF_900141705.1. Classification (NCBI taxonomy): domain Bacteria; kingdom Pseudomonadati; phylum Fibrobacterota; class Fibrobacteria; order Fibrobacterales; family Fibrobacteraceae; genus Fibrobacter; species Fibrobacter sp. UWP2. Next base: position 85,022 of record NZ_FQYM01000011.1, on the reverse strand, counting down.
ATTGATTCGCCTGGTGTCGCTTGTGACGCAGCAGTCGGGCGCTCTTTTGCAAGAAGAAGTGGCGACGGCGCTTGCGCAGGGGCTTGCTCCCGAAGAAATTCTCGAGGCGATTTACCAGTGCGCCCCCTACACCGGGTTCCCGCGGACGGTGGATGCTGTGGAAATTGCCCGCAGCGTGTTCAAGGCGAAGAACGTGAAGGTGGACGAAAACCGTGCGACGGTGACGGCGCAGTCCCGCCTGGAGGCGGGTGCCGACGCGCAGGGAACGCTGTTCGGCCAGACTTTCCGCGACATGGCGAAAAACGGAAAGGACGGGATGCCGACCATCAATTACTTCTTGGCAAGCAACTGCTTTGGCGATTACTACACCCGCAAGGGGCTCGACCTGAATACCCGCGAACTTTTGACGATGGCGATTCTCGTGAACCTGGGAACGGAGCCGCAGCTCAAGGCGCATATCGGCGCGAACCTCAAGATACGCACGGCCGAATATGTGGAACAGGCGATTTACAACTGCTTGCCGTATTGCGGTTACCCGCGTACGCTAAACGCTCTGCGACTGCTCAAGGAAGCGGTGGCTGAGGCAGCAAACGCGACGGCTGGTGCCGTAAACGCGTCGGGTGCAAAAACCGTGCCAGGCAAGGACTGGAGCGTGTTCCCGGTGGGTAAGCCGAACGACGCCTACGCCAAGTATTTCGTGGGCAAGAGTTATCTCGACATGATCAGCAAGGAACAGGTGGGTGTCGGGAACGTGACTTTTGAACCGGCGTGCCGCAACAACTGGCATATCCATCATGCCAAGAAGGGCGGTGGCCAGATTCTCATTGCGACGGCGGGCCGCGGCTACTATCAGGAATGGGGCAAGCCGGCGGTGGAACTGAAGCCCGGTGACGTGGTGAACATTCCGGCTGGCGTCAAGCATTGGCACGGGGCGGCTCCGGATTCCTGGTTCCAGCATTTGGCGATTGAAGTCCCTGGCGAAGGTGGTCGCAACGAATGGCTTGAGCCCGTGAGCGACGAAGACTACGGGAAGTTGAAATAATGCTCGCTAAACTTTTATCTTGTGCAATTTTGTGGTTCTCGGCGGTGTCGCTTGCGGCGGCACCTGCGCCCGACGGCTTCGTGCTTATCAAGGGCGGGACTTTCAACATGGGAAGCCCCGCAAACGAGGACTGGCGCGTCAACGACGAGACGCTCCACAAGGTGAAGGTCTCCGATTTTTACCTGGGCAAATACGAGGTGACGCAAAAGCTTTACCGCGAAGTGATGGGCGAAAATCCTTCCAGTTTCAGGGGTGACGACTTGCCCGTCGAAAACATCACGTGGCTCGAAGCGGCGCGTTTTTGCAACAAGTTAAGCGAACGCGATGGACGCACTCCTGTTTACGCTATCGAAGGCGATGCGGTCAGCTGGAATCGCGAGGCGAACGGCTACAGGCTCCCCACCGAAGCGGAATGGGAATACGCGGCCCGAGGCGGCACGACCACTCCGTTCTACACAAAGAAGGCTCCCGGTGCCGACGACGTGAATTTTTACGGGCATTATCCGTATCAAATCGAGCAGAACTATTTCAACGACGAGGTTCTGGAAACACGTCCCGGTGTTTACCGCGGGAACACGCTCCCCGTGGGTAAGTTCAAGCCCAATCCCTTCGGGCTTTATGACATTTACGGGAATGTGGGCGAATGGTGCTTTGATTTTTACGGCGATTACGGTGTTTCTGCGGGCTCGACAAGCGTGACGGTTGACCCGGCGGGCAAACCTTCGGGCACAAGGCGTGTGCATCGTGGTGGCGGCTGGAACGATTTCGGCAAGAACCTCCGCAGTGCCTATCGCGGGGCCATGCAGCAATCCAGCAAGAGTTACAATGTGGGGCTCCGGCTCGCCATGAATGCGGGTGCAGGCGTCAAGGGAACTTTTGTGACCCAGGAAGCGGCGGGCTTTAAGGGCGAAAAGTCGCAAGCGTCGTCGAACACGAAATGGGCTTCCCGTGCGCTGATCGTTTTCTATTCCTGGAGCGGGAATACCCGCGGTGTCGCCCGCGAAATCAAGAAGCAGACCGATTTCGACATGGTGGAACTTGAACTCGTGAAGCCCTATTCCGACGACTACAACACCGTCTTGAAGCAGGCGCAGAACGACCAGCACAAACAGGCGCGCCCTGCCCTCAAGAAAAAGCCCGACGCAAAGAAGTGGGCCGACTACGAAACGATTATCATCGGTTACCCCAACTGGTGGGCGAGTATCCCGATGCCTATCGCGACTTTGCTCGAAAGTTACGACTTTACGGGCAAGCGGATTCTGCCGTTCTGCTCCCACGGTGGCGGGCGATTTGGCCAGAGCATCACCGCGATTGCGAAACTCGCGCCCAACGCAAAAATCGGCGAAGGCCTTTCGGTGCATTATTCCGGCGGTTCGAGCCTCTCGAAAGATGTGGCCAAGTGGCTAGAGAAAAACGGCGTGAAGACGAAATAATGTATATTCCCTAATATGCCTATTTCCGCCAAAATCCGTATGCCTCTTGATATCGCGATGACGGTCGCCACACTCGTGCTGATGGGCGGCAATTACTTCTTTGAATCGACTGCCGTTCACGAGATTCTGGGCGTGGTGCTGCTTGTTCTGTGGGCGGTGCACATCACGCTGAACCGGCGGTTTTTCCTTTCGCTGTTCAATGGCCGCTACAACGCATTCCGCATTTTGCAGGCGGTCGTGAATTGCGGGATCCTTTTGTGCGCGATTTTCCTGATGATGAGCGGCATCATGCTTTCGAACCATGTGTTCGCATTCCTCGGAATTGAATCGGGCGCAAACTTCGCCCGCACGGCGCACCTGCTCGCCAGCCACTGGTATTACGTGTTCATGTCGCTCCACATTGGGCTGCATTTGAGCCTGATTGCAAACCGCTTGGGGCTTGCGGGCGCTTTCAAGTCAAAGGCTGCACTTGTCGCAACTCGCGTGATTGCCGCTCTCGTGGCATGCTATGGAATTTACGCCTTCGTTATTCGCGGGCTTTGGAAATACATGTTCCTGCAGCAGCCCTTCTTCTTCTTTGATGCGGAACGCGGCTACGCCCTCTTTTTTGCGGACTATATCGCCATCGTCGTGCTGTTTGCCGTCGCGGTGCATTATGTGGCGAAACTCATGAAGGCGTAGATTTGTACATTATTAGTACAATGAAGCGTATTAAACAAAATATTCTGTCGATGATTGCAGTCGCGTTATTCGCGGTTCTTTCTGCTATTGTCGAGGGTTCTTTTGTTTATGATTACGGCGCTGAATTTGGTCAGGTTGCAGAGAGCGATAAAGTTTTCGCTGCTCACGATTTTGCCGATAATCCGTTATACCTGTCTCGAGAATCAACAGCTGATGCAACACTGCTTACACGCAGGTCGGGCCAGCAGGTGTCCTTGCGTGCATCGCGCGGCAACGGCCTTCAAGGGGACGGCGGACGCAGTTCGGCAACGTTCAAGCAGGCTACTCCATTTCCGACTAAGATCGCGCGGCCAACTGTTTGCGCCCAATGCGGCTTCCCCTTGCCGCTAGTTTATCAGAAATCAAAAGAGTATTACGTTTATACGCTAGAGCGAATGCTCTGTTAGCAAGTTCTTTCTCCGAACACTCAGTCACAGGTAAATTGCCGCGGCCCCAACCGGGGTGCGCGATAACATTCATTTTAAAAAAGAGAAAGAACATGGAAAACATTTCCAAGATGGAGATGGCTAACGCCCTCTTCAACAAGCCCTATATCAAGACCGAAAAGAAGTTTTTCGGTTTCAAGACCAATGTCACCTACACCAGGACGAATTCGCCCGTAGTGGGAACTTGCCTGGACTACAGCCCTACGGAGGGCCAAAAGGTCAAGGAAATTGTCGAGGCTTCTCCAAGCGCCCTGGACGCGGTCGTTCAAAAAAATGGCCATCCGAAAACAGGCGACAACGGGAACTTCCGCCTGAATCTCTGCTATTCGCAGGACCGCGAATTTGCGGCACTGCACCTGCAGCAGTTCTCGGGATTCGAGTACCATACCGTAGGTGAAATCCGTTTTGCCGAAGGCGACGAGGCACATAAACTTCTCGCCGTTTTCGTGAAATAAACGGACATATGGTCAAAAAGGCTCCCTCGGAAAAACGAGGGGGCCTTGATGTTCAATTATATAAAATTTGGGAAATTGTCTAGATAGACAGGTTCGGGGAACGCCCAAGGAAGGGCTAAATTTCAAAAATTATTTAGTAGGAAAATTATTTTTCTGCTGGATAATTTTCGTAACATCCGTTTTTGTAATTGGTTTGGCTCGATGAGCCGGGGAACGCCCATGGAAGCGCCTGGCCGCCAAGAGTCCCGCTTCGAAGAGCAGGTACGTCGGGAGCCCGAGCAGCAACTGGCTTACAATATCCGGGGGCGTGAGGAGGGCCGCCAGCACAAGGATTGCCACCACCACGTAGGGGCGCTTGCTGCAGACGGTTTCGTAATTCACGATGCCCGCACGGATAAGCGCGTAGGTCACTAGCGGGAACTGGAACATGCATCCGAACGCAAGCGAAAGCCAGAGCGCGAGTGTTATCAGGTTAGAGATGCCAAATACGGGTTGCAGGGTCGTGCTTGCAAAGCTCATGCCGAACTGCACAATCAGCGGGAAGCAGACGACAAGGCAGAAGGCGACGCCCGCGATAAACAGCCCGCTGGTCATAGCCACGATGGAGCGGATGAATCGCTTTTCGTTGTCGTATAGGGCGGGGAGCACGAACTGCCACATGTTCCAGGCGATGTAGGGCGAAAACAGCACGCAGTCCAGCAGTGCAGAAATCTTGAGCTGCAGCAGGAACACTTCCATCGGGGAAAAGTAATGGAGCGTGACGCCGCCTTGCAGGGCGATTTGCTTACAGAACCAGTCCAGAACGTAGGGCGAAACAAGGAACAGGGGCACGATGCCGATGGCAAGGGCGACAATAGAACGCAAAAGCGCCCGTCGGAGCGCTTCCAAATGCGAAATCAGCGTAGCCTCTTGATCCTGTTTGGAGGTCATCAGCCTTTCTTATCTTCTGCCTCTGCGGCTTTTTCCACCGTCTTCTGCAGGTCTTCAGCTTCTTCCTTCAGGGCGTCTTTCGCCTTCTTGTACTCATTCTGGGCCTTGCCCAGGGAACGTGCAAGTTCAGGAATGCGCTTTGCCCCGAACAGGAGAAGCACCACAACCACAATCAGGATTATTTCTGGAATTCCGATGGACATTTTTTACCTGCCTTTTCGTAGAAATATAACATAATTTCTTTGTATATTTAAGGCGAAAGACAAAGGAGTTTATGATGAAGGTCGTTTTATTCAACGGTAGCCGTCGCGAAAAGGGCTGCACTTATACGGCGCTGAGTCTCGTGGCAGGCGAACTCAAGGCCGCGGGCATCGAGACAGAAATCTTCTTCGTGGGTGGTCGTGTGCTGAAGGGCGAAACTGACGCCGTGGTTCACGAAGCCAAGGAAATCCTTAAAACGGCCGATGCTGTCGTTTACGGCTCCCCGGTTTATTACGCATCCCCCAGCGGCGAGATGCTGATGTTCCTGGACAGGCTTTACGGCATTGCCGAAGCGGAACTGCTCTTTAAGCCCGCCGCAACAGTTGCTTCTGCCCGCCGCGCAGGGACCAGCGCCACTCTCGACGCTCTGAACAAGTATCCGGCATTTGCGCAGCAACCCATGGTGGCTTCGCGTTACTGGAACATGGTTCACGGTTCTAGCCCCGAAGATGTGCTGAAGGACGAGGAAGGCGTGCAGATTATGAAGGAATTGGGCCGCAACATGGCATGGATCCTGAAGAGCATCGAAGCGGGCAAGAAGGCGGGTGTTGAGCAGCCTGTTGCCGAAAAGAAAATCTTCACAAACTTTATCCGCTAAAAAACACGATGCGCTTGCGTTTTGCGAAGAACAAGAAACTCATGATTACGGCGATTGTCTTATCAGTACTATTTATTTTAGGAGACGCAGGCGTGTTGTTCTTGAGTCAGGAAAAATTCGGCCGTATTCCACAAGGCAAGCGCCTTGAACGCATCAAGCAGTCGCCGAATTACGACGGCAAGCAGTTCGTGAACGAGATTGAGACCGTCACCATGACGGGCGACAGGGGCGTTTTTGCCGTATGGAAGGATTTCCTGTTCGGCGACAAGAGCCAGACCGTTCCCGATACCGCGATGAATGTCGTCAAGACGGACCTGAAGTCGCTACCGCAGGACCGCGATTGGATTGTGTGGTTTGGGCACTCCTCGTACCTGCTCAATTTGTCCGGAAAGAAGGTGCTGGTGGACCCGGTTTTCTATCAGGGTTCGCCGGTGAGTTTCGTGAACAAGATGTTCAAGGGAACGGACATCTACAAGCCTGCCGACATGCCGGATATCGACTACCTGGTGATTACGCACGACCACTGGGACCACCTGGATTATCAGGCGGTTACGGAACTTGAACCGCGTGTAAAGCACGTGGTGACAGGCCTCGGCGTGGGCGAGCATTTTGAATACTGGGGTTACCCTGTAGAAAAGCTTGTTGAACTCGACTGGTGGGAATCTACCGACCTGGGCGAAGGCTTTAATGTGACGGCGACTCCGGCGAGGCATTTTTCGGGCCGCGACCTGCATCAGAACAAGACTCTGTGGGCGTCATTCGCCTTCAAGTCGCCCGAGCGCACCGTATGGATTGGTGGCGATTCGGGTTATGGCCCGCACTTCGAAAAAATCGGAAAGAAATTTACTGACATCGATTTGGCGATTCTTGAAAATGGGCAGTACGACAAGGACTGGTCGCTTATCCACACCATGCCGGAATACCTGGGCAAGGAAATGGTGGAACTGGACGCAAACCGCTACATGACGGTTCACCACTCCAAGTTCTGCCTGAGCAAGCATTCCTACACGGAACCGCTGGAAAATGCGAAACGTGCCGCCCAGGAATCGGGAAAGCCCGTGCTTATGCCGCAAATGGGCGAGCTGCTGTATTTAGAATGAGTCAGGGTTCTACAACAAATATTTTTTCATTTGTTCAATATAGGATTCCCCTATGGGGCTCAACGTCAAGTTCTTGCGAGTGACATAGCCAATCTCCATAACACGATTGATTTCCTCGGAAGTCTCGCGAAGCGGGATTGCCAGGTAGTCGCCACCGTTCAGTTCCTCGCAAATAATGCCCGAGCAGAGCGTGTAGCCATTTAAGCCCACCATCAAGTTCAACATGGTCGCGCGGTCGTTCGCCTTGATGGTCCGCTGGTATTCGTTTGTACTCAAAATCTCTTCGGCAAAGTAGAACGAGCTCTCGTCGCCCTGCTCAAACGAGAGGCACGGATACGGCCCCAAATCCTTGAGCGTGATGGACTTTTTGCCAGCCAGGGGGTGATTTTTCCACAGGTAAACGTACGCCTTGCAGTTGATGAGCTTGGTGAACTGCAAATCCTTGGAATTGAAGATGCTCGTGAGTACTTTGCGGTTAAAATCCGAAAGGTACAGCACGCCTATTTCGCTCTTAAGGTTCGCCACGTCGTCGATGACCTCGCGGGTGCGCGTTTCGCGGATGGCGAACTCGTACTCGTCAATGTCAAAATTCTTGACCATTTCCACAAAGCTCTTGACCGCAAACGAGTAGTGCTGTGTCGAAACAGCGAACTTTTTTTTGCGCAGACCCTGCTTGCCGTACTTTTCGAGGACATTCTCGTAATGGATGTAGAGTTCACGTGCGTAGGCAATAAACTCCTCGCCCTCGTTCGTGAGCGTAACGCCGCGACTAGTGCGGTTGAATATGAGCAAGTCTAACTCGTCTTCCAGGTCATGGATGGCGGCAGTCAGCGAGGGCTGCGATATAAAGAGTTTTTCAGCAGCCTTGTTGAAGGAGCCGGTCTCGGCGATGCCGATCGCGTATCGAAGTTGTTGCAAGGTCATAGGGCCTCCGTGTGTACCAAATATAGTTTTCACCCGTCATGGGGGGCTCATCATTCCATCCATGAAACGGTTCAAATATAGAAGTACCCTGCGTTAAAGGCAAATACTATTTACTTATGCCTAGTTATAGGTAAAATCTATATGAACATTTCATTGCATTTCCCACGTTTCCCAAACCTTCCCTGCTTTGCGCTAATTCTTTTCTTTCAAGAGCATCCCGGTCACGGAATTCTTGCGGACAAACGTCGCCTTGGCGGCGTTCTGCACGTCGTCGGCACTCACCTTCTCGAGCTCGTCGGCCCAAGTGAGGAATATGCGGTAGTCGCCAAACATCTCGTAGTATGCGAGCATGGTCGCCACGTTCTCCATGTCGGTCAAGCTGCGGATGAGCCCTGCATAGGCATGGTTCTTGACCTTCTGGAATTCGCGGGCGCTCACCGGCTCGCTCTTGAGCTTTTCGAGCTCGTCCCACACGGCGTCCTCGACTTTGGCAACGTCGGCGTCGGGGCGCAGGTTCACCTGCACCGAGAACTCTGAGACGTACTTGTTGGGGCTGTTGCTCGCGCCCACGCTGACCGCCAGCTTTTCTTGTTCCACCAGCCGTTTATAGAGGCGTCCGGAACGGCCGTTCAAAACGCCCTCGGCAATGTCGAGCGCATAGAGCGAGGGGTCGCCCACCTCGGCAGTCTTGAACACAAGCGTGTACATGTTCGGGGCGTCGGGCCTCCGTACCACCAAGCGCTTCTCGCCCGCCTGTTCCGGGTCGCGAATGGTGAGCGGCGGGAACGCCTCGCCCGTGGGGATCCTCCCAAAGTAGCGCTTGACCATGCTCACGGTCGAGTCCACGTCCAAATCGCCAGCCAAAACCAGGATGGCGTTGCGCGGCTTGTAATACTTGCGGTAGTGCTCCTCCGCCATTTCGCGGGTCAGGTTCGCAATGTCGCTCGGCCAGCCGATGGTGGGCACGCGGTAAGGGAACGCCTCGTAAATCATGGAATTTAGCGTTTCGTAGTAGCGGCCCGTGGGCTTGTCGTCGTAGCGCATGCGGCGTTCTTCGCGCACCACGTCACGCTCAGAATAGAACTCGCGCAGCACCGCGTTTTGCATGCGGTCCGCCTCGAGCCACATAAAGAGCTCGATTTTGTCCTTGGGGAGCGTCACAATGTAAGCGGTCATCAAATCCGTGGTGAACGCATTCAGGCCTGAGCCTCCTGCCGCCTGGTAGGCACCCCACAGTTCGTCCTTCACAAAAATCTTGCGATGTTCGTTCAGTACCGAGTCGTGCTCGGCGGTGAGCTTTTTGACCGCGGCGGTGTCGCCCGCCAGTTTTGCGGGGCGGATCAGCATCTGCAAGCTGTCTTGCACCAGCATAAAGCGGGCATCGGCGACACTGTCCTGGATACCCACCTTCTTGGTGCCCTTGAAAAGTTCGTGTTCCAAAATATGCGCCAAGCCGGACTTGCCCGGGACCTCGTGTACGGAACCCGTCACGTAAAAAAGACGGCAGCTCACCGTGGGAGCCTGCTTGTTCGGGTGCAAAAGTACCGTCAGCCCGTTGTCGAGCACTTCCTTGTGTACGTTCAAGTTCACCGCGGCCTGCGCAGGAGCAAAGCCCAAAAGGAGGGCGGCAGCAAGCCCTGCTGCGCCCGAGGTCAAAATCCGTGTAATCCGACTCATCATAGGGCACAAGATATAAAAAAATTCCATTTGGCAGTAACAAAGCCAAACGGAATGTTGTTGCGGCAAGGACAAGGAAAAAGGCTGGACTTTCCCGTTCAACTAAATTCCTTCAATTTGAAGCAATTCCGCCATGTCAAAAGGCGAAATCTCGAAGTCCAAGTCCGCATTTTGGCGGATTCTCTCTTCGTGGATCGACTTGGGGAGAGGCAAAAGCCCTAACTGGAGGTCAAAACGGGAGGCGAGCTGGGGAACCGACACCCCGTATTTTTCTGCCATCTCGACTACCTCGGGCACCTGCATCAGCCGGCCCGTGGCATTGGGCGAATACGCCTCCACCAGAATGCCATTTTGCTGGCAAAATTCAATCAAGTCAAAAGGAACGTGGCCAATGTGCACGCGAATCTGATTCACCGCCGGTTTCACATCGGCATTGTCCATGATGTTGTTCAAGTCTTCGATGTCAAAGTTCGACACCCCGATGCTGCGGAACATGCCCGCAAAGTAAGCTTCCTCCAAAGCCTTCCACACCTGGACATTCTCATCGAAGTAATTGGGGCCATCCTTCCCCATCTCTGCCCAAGGCTTGGGAGCATGGATCAGCATCAAGTCCACATGGTAGCTATCCAAGCGGTCAATCGATTCCTGGATGTTACGGACGGTCTCGTCGTAACTTTTGACCTCGGCGGGAATCTTGGACGTGACAAAGATGCTCTCGCGGTGCATCCCCGTCATTTGCAGGCCCCTCTTGATACCTTCACCCACACCCTGCTCATTTCCATAAGCGATTGCGGTATCAATGTGCTTGAAGCCGGCGTCTATCGCCGCCGCCACGGCCGTGGCGGCCACGTCGTTTGGTGTTTGCCATGTTCCCAAAGCCACCTTAGGAATGCGCTGACCGTTGTTCAACTTGTAGACTTCGTCGAGAACCATATTCACCTCTTCCTTTGTCATTCAATATAACGCAGAAAAAAGCAAAAAGAACGGGCGCCCAACACCCACTTTGGAATATTTGCAGGGGAAAAGGGATATTTTTTATAAACTAGTCTTTGCTCTTGGAGGCCGCCTTGACGGGGTCGTAGGGATCCACGTGCACAAGCGCATCCACCACGCTCTCGCCCGCCTCGATCAGCTTGCGTTCCACTTCTTCGGAGAGGTCGTGGGCGGCCAAAAGCGTCATGTTCTCGTTCACCACAATGTGCAAATCCACATGCAGGTCCCCGCCCACATAGCGGGTGCGGAACCTGTGGACGCTCATCACCTCGGGGCACGAGAGCGCCACCTGGCGCAGCCTCTCAACGACTTCGGGGGACGCCCCTACATCGGCCACCTGGTGGATTCCCGGCCAGGCGATTTCATAACCCGAATGGAGGATGAACAGCGAGACTATGACCGCACCAACGGAGTCGGCGAACCAGAACCCGGGCACAACAATGCCCGCGAGCACGGCAACAAGCACCGGGATAGAACTGTAGGCGTCACTGCGGTGGTGCCAGGCATTGGCCTCCAGCGCCTGACTCCTGATTTTTTTGCCTGCCGCCCGAGTGTAGCGGAACAGCGCCTCCTTGACCGCAATGGACACAAAAGCCATGACCGCGGCAATCCACTCGGGGTGGGACTGTTCGTGGGCAAGCAATTTTTGAACAGCTTCGTACCCCAAAAAGACGCCCACCGAGCAAACTGCAAGCCCAATCCCCACAGAGATGAGCGTTTCAAAACGGCGATGCCCGTAGGGGTGGTCTGCATCGGGGGGCGTATTCCAATACCGAGACCCCACAATAATCGCGACATCCGTCACAAAGTCAGAGGCGCTGTGAATGGCGTCAGCGACAAGCGCCTGAGAACCTCCAAAAAAGCCTGCAAAAAACTTGCCTACAGACAAAATAACGTTCCCGCCCAGCCCAATCCAGGTCACCTGGCGGACTTCCTTGCTGTCGTCTTTTTTTAAGATGCGGGTCATGCCTTCAATTTAACAACTTTGCCGCCCGACCGTCTCTAAAAGATTCCGAACCAGTCTCCACGGAACAGCAGACAAAAGGCACACCTAGCAATATGCGCCATAACCAACACTAAGAAAAGTGCAACCAGAACGCATTCCCATGCATCTAAAGGGGGAAAATCATTCAAAAAAGGTATATTTGTCGCGCAGGTTCCTATGAAAAAGCTTTTGAAAATCGTCATCGTCCTCGCCATTGTCGCTGGTGTAGCCCTCGGCGTTAAGGCTTTTTTCTTTAAAAACGCCAAACCTGACTCCATCGGAGCCCTCGTGAGCGCCAAGGTCACGCAGGGGACCATCGCCACCACCATTTCGGCAACCGGCTCGCTCGAGCCCGTGGACCAGGTGGAAGTGGGCACGCAGGTCTCGGGCGACATCGCCAAGATCCATGTGGACTTCAACTCCAAGGTCAAAAAGGGACAGGTCATCGCCGAACTCGACAAGTCCAAGCTCAAGGCCACCCTGGACCAGGTGGAACTTGCCTACAAAAGCGCCAAAATCGACCTGGAGTACAAGCAAAGCACCTACGACCGCATAAAAAAGCTCGCCGAGAGCAACAGCGCGAGCGCCGTTGACCTGGAAACCGCCGAATACAACTTGAATTCCGCCAAGCTGGCGGTGGACCGCAGCAAAAACGAAGTCTCGCAGGCGAAGCTCAACCTGAGCTACGCCACCATCAAGAGCCCAATCGACGGCGTGGTGCTAGAACGCTCGGTGGATGTGGGCCAGACGGTCGCCGCCTCGATGAGTGCCCCCACGCTATTCATCATCGCCAAGGACCTCAGCCAAATGAAGGTGATGGCCGACGTGGACGAGGCCGACATCGGGCAGGTGAAGGCAGGCCAGCAGGTGGAATTCACCGTGGACGCGTTCCAGGGAGAGACGTTTTCTGGCTCCGTGCAGGAAGTGCGCCTGAACCCCACTACCACGAGCAACGTGGTCACCTACACCGTCGTGATCACCGCCGAGAACCCCGAGCAAAAGCTGCTCCCCGGCATGACCGCTACCTGCACCATTGTGACGCAAAAGGTCGAAGACGCCATCATGGTCCCCGTGAAGGCGCTCAAGTTCAGCCCCGCCGAGGGCACCCCGATGGTAGACCCCAAGGACATGCCACGACCGGCGGGGCTCAAGGGCGACCGCGTTTGGATAAACATCAACGGCAAGGCGGCCTCGCGCCCCGTCAAGACCGGCCTCAACGACGGCGTGAACGTGCAAGTATTGAAGGGGCTCTCGGTGGGTGACTCCGTGGTAGTAAGCCAAGAATCCCTCGCAAACACCGCCGCACCGAAAGGCGCGGCGACCAGCCCGTTTATGCCAAGCCCTCCGGGCAAAAACAAGAAAAAGAAGTGAAACCGCGCCAAAAGCGGGCATTTGTTGTCCATTCCTCAACAAAGGAGTGGACATTTTTCGTTGTCCAAGGGCTACCCCAGGGCTTAAAGAATATATTTTAGGCATACAAAAGGAGTGATATATGGGATTAATTGGTTTGGCAGTCCCCGTTTTAGCGGGTGCAACAGTGGCCTTGGCGGCAACATACTCACCGCCCTCCACAGCAGTATCGAAAATCAACAACTACCGCGGCTACTCGGAACTTACGAAGGCGGCCGAGGGCATGGATATCGACCAGTACACCTACAATATGACCACGTGGCAGATCAGCAACGGCGGTTTCTACAAGGCGATGGCCGACAAGTACAAGAGCGCCTATTCCAGCGGGCAAAAGTCAGAATGGCGCGCCAAGGACGGCGGCGACCTCGCGACCATCGACAACAACGCGACCATCCAGGAAATGCGCCTGCTGGCCATCCGGTACAAGGAAACGACTAACTCGAACTACAAGGCGGCCTTCAAGACGAGTTTCAACAAGGCCGTGAATTTTTTGCTTACGATGCAGCGCTCCAAAGGCGGGCTTCCGCAGGTGTGGCCCAAGCGCGGCAACTACAGCGACCAGATTACGCTCAACGACAACGCCATGATACGCGCCATGGTGACCATGATGGATATCGCGAACAAGACATCGCCCTTCGATAGCGACATCATCGACGACGCGACCCGGAGCAAAATGAAGGCTTCACTCGAGAAAGCGGTGGACTTTTTAATCAAGGCTCAGATCGTGAACAACGGAGCCCCTACGGTGTGGTGCGCCCAGCACGATACCAGCAGCATGAAACCCGTCGGGGCGCGTGCCTACGAGCTTGCCAGTAAGTCTGGAAGTGAATCGGCGGGCGCCGTGTGGTTTTTGATGGTCTGGCCCGACCAAAACGCCAGCGTGCAAGCGTCTATCAAAGGGGCCCTTGCCTGGTACAAGAAGAACAAGGTGAGTGACCTTAAGTTCAGCAAAGGGAACTTCGTGGAATCCCAGGGCGCCTCCATGTGGTACCGTTTTTACGAAGTGAACAACGACAACTACTTCTTCTGCGACCGCGAAGGCGAGAGCACCAAGACCCAAGACATCATGAAGATTTCCGAGGAACGCCGCACAGGCTACCAGTGGGCTGGCGACTATGGCAGCGCCCTCTTGAGCGCAGAATCGGCCTACCTCTCGGCCATCGCCGCCATAGGCATCTCTTCCAGCAGCAGTAGCAGCACCCCAGCGTCGAGCAGTTCTGTTCCGCAATCGTCGAGCAGCGATGTTCCCTCCTTCTCAAGTTCAAGCGACATCGAGTCCAGCTCGAGCGGCACCACCGCATTTGCCGCAGTCCCCGACCTGCAAGGGGGCTGCGCCCTAGTGAACCTCCGCGTATTCAGCATTAACGGTCAGCTGGTCAAAAACGTGCAAGTTTTGAGCTCCAACGTCTCTACCCAAGTGAAACAACTTCCGCAAGGCACATACCTGGTCGAAACCCGCATGGGCAACGACTTCCATAAAAAACTGCAGGTGGTACGATAATGAAAATTGAAAATCGCATTCCCTCTTTTGTTCACGGTGCCCTCTGCCTGGGCGTCGCAAGCCTCTTGGCCACAAACGCATTCGCCATCAACAAAAAGAAGTTCGACTTCGTGGTGGGCGTCAACGGAGACTTCAAGGCTGCCATGAATGCAGCCAAGTCGGCCTCCACAAGCGAGTCGAACCACTTCATCATCTTTTTCCCCGATGGGAATTACGACATCGGTAGCCTCACCGGCGACGAGAACCAGATGACCACGTTCCCCACCTCCAACGTGTCGATTGTGGGGCAAAGCGCCGACAAGACGGTTCTCTTCAACAAGTCCATCAACGAGGGTATTAGTGTCACGGCCACCCTCAAGATTAGTGCAAACAACGTGTACATGCAAGACATTACGCTCTACAACAAGGCGAACTACGGCAACGAAGACAACTGCGGGTCGGCCTGCCGCCACGACGCACTGATGACCGTGGGCGACAAGCTGGTGTACAAGAACGTGAAGCTCTTGAGCACGCAGGATACCTACTACACCAAGTTGAATGGCGGCAAGGGTCGTTCCTATTGGGAAGGCGGCCAGATCGAGGGCACTGTAGACTTTATTTGCGGTGACGGCGACGTGTTCTTCGAAGGCACCAACCTGGTGATGCGCCGCAAGGGCGGCTACATTACGGCTTCCCAGAACAACACCAACTGGGGATACGTATTCAACAACACTACCATCACGGTCACCAACAGCAGCTTCAACAAAACCTTCTACTTAGGGCGCTCCTGGGGAACGGCCCGCACCGTGTTCCTGAACACCAAGATGGTGGCCCAGCCCATTGCCGAAGGCTGGCAAAAGAACATGAACTCGGCCCCCAAGGTCTTTGGCGAATACAACAGCAAGGACGGCAACGGCAATGCCGTAGACGTGAGCAAGCGCCGCACCTACTTTGACGGCAGCAAAGACGGCTCTACCGCCACCCTCAAAACCGTATGGGACGCCAACGACGCCGCCAAGTACACCCGTTCCAACGTCTTGAGCGGGACCGACTCCTGGGCGCCCGAAAAATTAACTGCGCAGGTAGCCGCCCCCCAGATTTCGCAGAATGGAGCGAACCTCGTGTGGACCGACGACGCCAACGCCCTGTGCTATGTTGTTTTTGTGGACGGCAAGTACAAGACCAACGTGACCGCGAACAGCTTTAGCCTGAGCGGCATTGCCGCAGGTTCCAAGGTGACGGTACGCGCCGCCAACGCCATGGGCGGCCTGGGCGAAAGTTCCAACGCCGTGACCGTGCAAGACGCCAACCTCACCTATTACAGCATCTCGGCGACAGCCTCCGTTGGCGGCATAATTGTGCAGGAACCCGAAGGCGAAAAACTCGCCGAGGGAACCGAGGTGACGTTTACTGCCGTACCGCTGGACGGATGGAAACACAACGGATGGGATGGGGACGCGGCAGCGAGTTCCGCCCTCGTTTGGAAAACTACAGTCACGAAAAACATAACGCTCTCCGCGAGCTTCACGCCAATTGACAAGCTCAACTACGAAGCTGAATCGGGCACGCTCACCAATGCCGTACTCGAAAGCACCAACGCGGGCTTTAGCGGCAGCGGCTACGTGAACTTCGGTGCGGGAGACCCCTCGTCGACCTCCATCCCGGTGTTCGCCGATGCCGAGGGCGAATTTGAATTGACGCTGACCTTTGCCAACGGCTCCAACGCCGCCCGCAGCCTCTCGGTCAAGACCGAAAAAACCGCGGCGCAGGAACTCTCGTTCGAAACGACCGGGGGCTGGACCACATGGCAAACCAAGACCATCAAGGTGACGCTCCCCGAGGGCCTCAGCTACGTGACGGCAACGACCGTGGGGGGCAACGACGGCCCGAACCTCGACAAAATTGCATTGAAGTCCTTGACAAACGACACCTCGACGACCGTGATTGCCGCGAACCCGAATTTCGGGAGCGCAACCATCCCCGGGTACCACGCCTACCTGCTCAACACCAAAGGCCAAGTCGTGCGTGAATCCAGCAGCAAGGCAATCAGCACCCAGGGCCTTGCCCCGGGAGTCTACCTGCTCAAGGCGACAGCCCCCGGCTACCACATGCAAAAGACGATTCGCGTCGAATAGTTACTCGCCTATAACGAACTTGACATAGAGTTCAAAGAGCGTACCGCCCCACAGGTACATGAACGGGGCGGCCACGGCAAGGAACGGGCCAAAGGGAATCTGGCTCGAGCCGTTGCCCTTGTTCGCAGAAATCTTGCCATAAGGCACCATCACAACGATGCCGAGGATTGCGGCGACAATCAGCGTCTCCACGGCCCCCGTGATGCCCATCAAGGCGCCATAGCCGGCCAAAAGCTTCACATCGCCAAATCCCATGGCGTCTTTTTTAAGGATCTTGGTCGCGCCCCAGCCAAGCAGGTAAAGTCCGCCACCGGCGGCTACGGCCCCGAGCAGGCTCTGGAAAGGCGTTATGCCCCCCGGGATAATCGAGAGCAGGAGGCCTGCCACAATGCCGCCCACCGAGATGGAATCGGGAATGAGCTTATATTGGCAGTCCACCGCAATGACCGGGTAGGCGCCGAGCAACAGCCAGAACAGGGCAAAGGCGTTCGCCCACACCTCGGGGGCAAGAACCGGAGCCGAAAACAGCCCGGGAACCACCGACCCGTAACCCACCGCGACAGCCAAAAACAGCGAGAGCGCCCCCAAAAGGCCGCAAAGGCTCTCCCCAATGGGGTAAATGACGCTTATTGGCTGATTGCAGCAGGCGCTTTTGCCACGAAGCCACAGCCACCCCACAATGGGCAGGTTGTAGCGGATGGGGATATGCTTTTTGCACAGCGGGCAGTGGCTCGGCGGGTTAATAAGCGAAATCCCGCGAGGCATACGGTACACAATCACGTTATAGAAGCTCCCGACGCAGGCTCCCAGCGCAAAGAACACGATTAGCCAATACCAAAGGGGGATTTCTTCCATAAAAACCTCAAAAAGTGATACATACGAGAATATATAATGAATAATATAATGTTTGTTTTTCCAAGGAAAAAGATAAATTTAATTCCATAGGGCTCCCAAAAGGCGCCCTGTTATTTGGTGTCAAAAAAGGAATTGAAATGCGCATTAAAACTATTTGTTTATTCCTCGCACTTGCTTTTTGCCTGGCGGCCCTTTCCGGCTGTTCCAGGGAATCCTCCATCAAGGAGAACGTGAGCCTTAGGAACAACCATTCCGTGATATTCGCGTTCAACGAGCCTTTTAAAGACGCCGAGGCTTTCGCCGACTCCATCATCAATCTGGACCACCCCGACTCCGTGCTGGTTTACGACACCTTGACCATCACCGTGGGCGACACCGTCTACCTGATGGGTTTTTTGCGCTTTAACTCCGACAAGATTTACCGCTACGTTTGGCACTTTGAGGAACCTTACAGCAAAGACAACAAGGACACCCTCAAAAAGGATTGCGAATTCTACTTTGGCAATACCGACAAGGGTTGCAACTACGTTACCGAGAACAGCGGCAACGCCAAGCCGCATTTGCGCGTCTATACCGAGCCGGGCGTCTACAGCCCGCTCTTTATTGCCATTGACGGAAACAACGCCCGCGACACCGCCGGTGTGGGGCAGTACGTGCGTGTTATTGACACGCCTCCCTACCTAAACGTTCCCAAGGACACCCTGTGGACTCGCTCCAAGGGTGATATTTCGTTCCCCATTGTAGCCATTGACTCGTTCGGCACCATCAAGAGCCTCAAGGTGGACCTGGACGCCAGCGGCAAAGGCAAAGCCGAATCCTGGAAGTTCCAGAAACTGGGCGGGGATTCCCTACAGTTGACCATCAAGTACGACAAAGAAAAAATCGATTCCATCGGGAACCAAAAGATTTACATCATCGTCGTGGATGACGACAACAACGAAACCCTCGACAGTGTAAACCTGCATTTCAACCAGACTCCAAAACTCAAGATCGTTAGCCCCGAAGACGGCTCCACACAAAACGAACAGGAGCGTTTATTGCTGCACTTCGAAGCGACTGACACCGACAACCCAGCCTCCTTGCGCTATTTTGTACGTGCAGCCAACCCCATCCAGAGCGACACCAGCATCGAGGAGTTCGTGCCGAACTTCACCGACCGCTACCTGATCGCCGAGAACCTCAAGGAACCCTACTTTGTAGCAATCACCGCTGACGGGAAAAACGAGCTTGGGCTCTCGGGTCGAATCTACTGGGACGTTTGGGTTACCGACGGGTTTGACACGGTCTTTGCTGACAAGGTCAAAGACGAAGACGGATCTTCACGCCCGCGCACATTCCTTTTGGTGGACCTCAAGAACCCCTACGGTGTGTTCCGCGGATTCGTACAATACCAAGGTCGTAGCAACCACAACGGCATCCTCATCGAGATCCAGGATTCCGTCAACAAGTACATGGCAGTCACCGACGACAAGGGTTACTTCAGCATAAACGTTCCCTCGGGAAGTTACCGCATGATTGCCTCCGACACCAGCGGCAACGGCTACGCCCCCGAAAGC
This sequence comes from Fibrobacter sp. UWP2, assembly GCF_900141705.1. NCBI lineage: Bacteria > Pseudomonadati > Fibrobacterota > Fibrobacteria > Fibrobacterales > Fibrobacteraceae > Fibrobacter > Fibrobacter sp. UWP2. The sequence goes on along the minus strand of NZ_FQYM01000011.1, from coordinate 66,022 downwards.
CTCTCTTACCGCCATATTGAATTGGGCCAGACCATCACCATCAACAGGATTACCCTTAAGGACACCGTGAAACCGGCGATGAGCCTGGACAACGACGAAGATATTGTCCACGAGCGCAGTATCAAAATCGAGGGCAAGGTTCAAGACTTCGGTTCCCAGGTCAAGGAAATTCGAACCTGGTTCGATGGCGAAGAAAAGGAAGTTTCCTTCTTTGGCGGGTACAACAAGGCATTGAACAAATGGACCTGGTTTATGGATTTGGACAGCCTTGAAGAGGGAGACCACACATTCAAGGCGATTGCCCTCGACAGCGCAGGAAACCGATCTGACACATTGCGCTACAACTTCGCCGTGCAGGCAACCTCCATGGAACTGACCGTAAACGGCCAAGTCAAAAGGATGATCAACCAGGATTCCTCATTCACGTTCGAAGTAAAAATAGAGAACGCCAATCCTCCGATTGACTCCATCTACTTTATTACAAACATCGCTGGCGCCGACACCTTCAAAGTCAAGGTCACCGAAAACAAAGCCTCCCTGAAACTCAAAAAGAATCAGCTGCCCGATGCCACGTCCACCGGCGTATTCTACGAGATGGTCGCCGTTTCGCCGTCGGGTCAACGTTCCGAAAAAGTCGGATTCGGATTCTTTGGAAGCGAACCAGTCGTCTATTTTGAAAAGCCTCGAGACAGCATCACGGTTTCTAAAAATGACACTATCGACATTAGCCTAATAGCAATGGCGAACAACACCGACGAAAACGACCCGACCTACACGCTCAAATGGGACTGTGGAGGAGCGACAACCCCCTGCCTTGCCGACAATGAATTGACAGGAACCCTTTCTTGGGCTTCGTCCGGAACCAAAATCGTTCGCGCAAACATCACCAACCAAGACGGCAAGACCGGCAAAGATTCCATTGTCATTTTCGTTGCCGCCGACCCTCCCACTATCAAGGTCAGGACGGACGCCAACGAGCGTCAAAAAATCAACTCTACTGTAGAACTTAAAGTTACAGCCAGCGACAAACTCGGGACTATCACCAAGATTGACTGGGGTTGCAGCAGCGGCACAGGAATATTCGCCTTTGACGAAAACAAAGCGATTGATCCTCCGCAAAAGAATGTAAGCACGTCCGTCAACATAACCCTCCCCGGCACGGCTTCGGAAAATTACCGTTGCATTGTAAAGGCTACCGACGACGACGAGGAATCTGCAACAGATACCATCTCGTTCAAGGTCATTCTCGACAAGCCCTATGTGGGCCTGAACATCAAGCAGCAAACCCTAACCATCAACGACGAAACCGATTTCAAGTTCATGGCAGGCGATACGTTGGGCACAATCGTCAAATACGAAAAGAGTTGCAATCACATCAAAGACTATCTTGACATGGAATGGCAGGTCTTTACCGGCAGCACGACAGTGACCATGCCCTCCACCCCAGGCACCTACTACTGTGCCATCCAGGTCACCGATGATGACGGCAATACCGCCAGCGACACCGCCTCTTACAACGTGTTGCAGGCAAGCCCCTGGGTCACCGTGATGTCCGTCTCGGACGTGACCATCAAGGATATCGTCAATCTCGATGCCGATGCGCACGACTCCACCCAGTACGGGAGCACATTCCTTAACGGGGCGATTGTCAAATACGAATGGGGATGCACCCCCGCGGGAAGCCCGGTGGAGTTTTCACATGTTTCCACCTCAACTCCCGAGTACAGTGTCGAAATGCCCTCGACTGCATACAGCGACTACCTCTGCATTATCCAAGTGACTGATGACGACGGCAACACCGCCCGCGACACAGCCCACATCAACATTATGCTTGACCCTCCGTCGGTCACGGTGGACCGCGAGTCGGCAACCGTCCGCGAAGGTTTCAGCATAATACTTGACGCCACAGCCAGCGACGGCTACGGCGAAATCGTCAAGAAGGAATGGAGCTGCGGTTCGCCCTCCGAAGTCGAATCTAAGTGGAGAGAAGTCAGCGACCTGAACACAACATGGACAGCACCCGCACCTACGCTCAACTTTATGTGCATTGTCCGCGTCACCGACGACGACGGCAATACCGCTCGCGACACCATGTCCATCCAGTTCTCGACAGAGAGCCCCGTCATCACGGTCACCGACGAAATCATATACGTTGTCCCCGGAATGGAATTCGACCTGAACGCCACCAAGAACGACGAAGTTTGGACCGACGATAACGTGAGTTGGTACATGTGGGAATGCTACAATGCCGAAACCAAAACGCTCATCAAGGAAGAATCCAAGTATGGTTACAAAGAAAACGGAAGGCGCTTCTTTAAGCACCAAGACGGAAGCTACACCGAAGCGGGCAAGGACATTTACTGCGTTGTGACCGCAGAGGAATCCAGCACGGGCGCGACCTTCAGCGACACTACGCAAGTGAAGATTATTGTCACTCCGCCTGTCGGCGTCATTTCTGCCGCCGACACCGTATTCCTGTGGAGCGGCGACGAATCTGTCTCTAATGATGCTGTATACTTCTATACCGAAGAATGGGGCGGAATGCACTCGACCATGGGACCGCTCGGCGACTCCACCAACCAGAGTTTCCGCTGGAAATTCACCAACGTCGACGACAGCTACTACGAAGGCCGCAGCGACGGCACCCTTGACACAAGCACCCTCGAATTCAACGAAGCTTTTGTTCGCAGTTCTCGCGAATCGTCCATGTCTATCTGCCTCGATTACCGCGACAGCAACACCACGACCCCGTCTGAAGCCTTCTACCTGCGCCACCGCGCCGAGGAAGTCTGCCGTAAGGTCTATTTCCGCAAAGCATGGAAGAACCTCGCCACAAGCGATACTGTTTTGGAAAAGAGCAAAATGACCACACCGCCAGTGCTCACGACCCTGAACAACAAGCCTGTGGAAGCCTACCTAAAGACCAGCACCACCGTCGCGACAAAATACCTAGAAGGCGACTCCGTCTGGAAAGACCTCAGCACGGCAGCCATCTCGGTAACCGATTCCATTACCAGCCTGCAAATCGCCAATGACGGCAGCAATTTGTACTTGGCGGTCTTGACCTCCGGCAAATCGCTCACAGTCTATAAATCTAACGGCGGCACTTCGGCTTGGGCAACTCTGGGATCGGCGATATCGACAAATGCTCTTTCGGCTGACATTTCCTGTACGGCAAACCAAATGCCCGTCGTCACCTTTGTGGACTCCAACAAAAAACCAAACATTAGTCGTTGGAGCGGATCCGCATGGAACAACCAGAGTGTCCCAACTGTAAAAGCCGGGACAGGAACCATGAAGGTCCGCGAGGCCAGGGCGACCTACATGAGCGACGGCAAGCTCGTGGTGGTCTACGTCGACACCACATCCCATTACCGCGGCTATTACGTGCTGTACAACAGCTCCCTCTCGGTCCAAAAGAAGGACGCCGCCATAGATACAGCCATGAGCGTCATTGACATGGCCTCGGACAACAACAACCTTTACATTGGTTTCTTGAACCGTTCGCTGGACTATTACGGTCCTTGCATCAAGCATGGCACCGTAAGCGGCAGCAGCATCGCCTTCGACAACAGCCACCAGTTCAAGTATCCCATTGCCGAGGGCTTGCTTGCCTACCACGTTAGCGTGGCGGCAAAGTCCGGCAAGCTTTACGCCATGATTGACGACAAGAACAGGGTAAGCCTGGCGCAGACGCACGTGTACCACCTTGACGGTACCCAGTGGAAGATCCACGGCGAAAACGAACTCCCCTACTTCAAGGTGACGTTCTACAACAATAACAACTACTACTTACGCGGGTCTTTGCCCGACATCACCATTTCGAACGACGAAAAAGTCTACATTTCCATGCTGGCCTGGGAAAACGCAGGCGGCAACGATAAATACTTCGGCCCCATTGTTATGAAATATGTGGCTGACAACTGGACGGTACATTAATGAATATCGAAATCGCATCTATCTGTGACGCGGCGACCGCAAACGGCATCGGCGGACGTTTGAACATTCTCGGAGCATTCGACAGGGCTTTCCCTGCGCAATTCCCATTTGTAATCCCGCAGTGTTCGGCGGCTTTCCGCATTCGCTACCAGCGCGCCGAAGCGGGCATGCACAAGCTCAAACTCGTCATCGAGGACATTTGCGGGCACGCCATCGTGCCTCCCATGGAATCGAACATCCCGTTGGAGCCCGTCGCCCCCGGTTTTGACACCGCAGCCGTCAACATGGTACTCAACATGCAACGTCTGCAAATCCAGCGCCCCGACAAATACATGGTCCGTCTCTTTGTCGACGACGAAGAAATCGCGACACTCCCGCTGTACATTCTGGAAGACCCGCGCAACAAGCCGGCCACCCCTCCCGCCTCCAATGAAGAAGTTCCCAACTAAAGAGGCAACTTCAACAAAACGCCTATCCAAATGGTCCCTGGCGCTCGCCACGGGCTTTTCGCTGTTGATTTCGTTGCAGGCATGCAGCGAAATCAACGACAGCTGGGAAGTCAAAGGCGGCGGCTTTATCAAATACAAAATCAACGACTCCGAGGACTACACCATAGAACTCGGGCCGAGGGACGTAGAAATACCGTTCATCCGTAACAGCCACCATTACTTTTTGGTGAGGACGCGTGTGGAGGAAAGCGACCGAGGGGACGCCTTCAACATCATGGTCAACAGACCCGTCCTGGGGGACAACCCGACGGTAGAACAGTATTCCTGGTTCAGTTCCGAAAAATCCGACCATGGCATCATATTTACAGACCAGAGCACTGTCCATTTTGACGAAATGGACAGCGATTCCACCTGGACCGCCAATTTGGACCTCTACGCGCAGGATTGCCGAAGCGGGTTCTGCTCCGACACACTCCCCCGCCTGCACATTACAGGCCGTTTTCGCTACTGGATCCCCGAAGAAGACCGATAATTGCGGCCCACCCCTTGACAAAAAAAGAGCAAGTTTCTACTATTGGGCTACTTTAATGGACGATTAGCTCAGTTGGTTAGAGCGCCACCTTGACATGGTGGAGGTCACAGATTCGAGTTCTGTACCGTCCACTCGAAAAGGTCTTGCAAGTGCAAGGCCTTTTCTTTTTTCTCCATCCTTTTCCAACAGAAGAGTTCCAACGCACAAAAAAAAGGATCGCTTTGCAGCGACCCTTTTTTTAATTCTCTTACAAAGAAGAATTACTTCTTGCCAGCCTTGGCCTTGGCAGCGTCAGCCTTGAGAGCAGCACCGGCCTTGAAGCCGACGGTCTTGGAGGCCTTGATCTTGATGGTGGCACCAGTCTGCGGATTGCGGCCAGTACGGGCAGCGCGAGTCTTCACAGTGAAAGTGCCGAAGCCGATCAACTGGACAACACTGTCCTTCTTGATGCCAGCAGCGATACCGTCGATAACGGCATCAACAGCACGAGCAGCAGCAGCCTTGGAATCAAAGCCAGCTTCCTTGTTGGCGAGAACGGCTTCAATGAGATCTTGTTTATTCATTTTATAGCTCCTTGAGAGGTTAAGATTAAGTATGGTGATATTATACCTTTTTTTTAGCGATGTGGAAAACTTTTTTTGAAAAATTTTTCTTTAAACGCCTATAAAATCAAGCCTCGGGGCGAGGTCCGACCTGACTCCCTCGTGCTTCCTCGGCTCGCTCTTGAAGTTTGCGAATGTACACCAGGCACAGGCAGGTAAAGGGGATGGCAACGAGTAACCCTAAGAATCCCAACAACTTACCCCATATTGAAAGACTCAGCAAAATGCCTACAGGCGGCAAATCCATGGACTTCCCGACGATGTGCGGCACCAAGAAAAAGTCTTGCAAGACCTGCACCACCAGATAGATGGCGGCAATAATCAGCGCAACCTGCCAGTAAGGCATGCCCGTGTTGAGCGAGTAAACCACCGACAAAAGCAAGGCGAGCGGGATCGTCGTAAGCTGCATGTAGGGAATCATGTTGAGCGCACCAGAGAAAAGTCCAAAGGCGACCCCCATAGGCAGTCCCATCACGCCAAAACCGATTGCATACAAAATACCGACCGTCAAAGCGACCAAAGATTGCGCACGGAAATACGTTCCCATGAATTTGTCTGTTTCGGCAGCAAAGGAGCTCGCCTCCTTTTTAAAGCGCTTGGGAATCAAGCTCAACACGCCACGACGAAGCTTGGGCATATCGAGCATGATGAACACGAGGTACATAAAGATAATCGCGGCACCGGAAAACCAGAGCACGATGGTACTTGTATAAGAAAGCACGCCCCAGGCGCCCGGCAATACTTTGGATGCAATGGTCTGCACTTCGTTCCAAAAGTCAAGGCTTTGCATGGCGGCGCCCAGCTGTTCCCACGAGACCATCCCGCGAACAGTCTCGTACAGGTCGCCCGGCATCAGGTTGGCTATGCGAGCGGACCAGTCGGAATCGTTGAACATTTTAGAAATGAGAACCCCGAGGTTCCGCACTTCGCTCACTACCATCGGGATAAAGATGCGAAGCGCCCCCGCCACAATAAGAATCGCAGAAATCAACACAATGAGCACGGCAATAATGCGGTGCTTGACTTTGACCTGCAGCTTGTTGACCAACGGGTCAGCAATATAGGCGAGCAAAAACGCAGCAAAGAACGGGAAGAGCACCCCTTGCAGGTAATCAACCAACAGGAGGGCGATTACGATGCCGAGGGAAATCAAAATAAAATGCATCACCCTATCCAGGGTCCAACGTCTATACATTCTCCCTCCTGTAGTCCAGCGGCTTTTTGCCGTAGATTTTTTTGAAATCACCTTCGAACTGCGACGGGGACTTTTCACCCACCGCAATGGCGATTTCGGCCACCGACTTGTCGGTAGTTTTTAGCAACTTGGCTGCCATCTCCATTTTGGGTTGCAACGGATTTTGTTTTGCCTTGGATGCGCGAACCCAAAAAGTCACAAAGCCCGCAAGCAAAAACACAAGCAAGCCCGCCGCAAAGAACATGCCCTTTTGGAAATCGCGATTTTCGCCCCACATGCGAATGGACTTGAGTTCGATATCGTCGGGGATGCCGCGCAATGTGCTTTCGCCATTGAATACTTCGAACACGGCAGAGTTGTAAAAATACGAGAGGCCGTCATCCTTATCGAGGCCTTGCGCCACCAACCACCATTCCTTGTTCTTGAAATCGACAAGTGACGCTTTGAGTTCGGCAAACGAAGCGCCAACCGGTAGTTGCACCTCCAGGGGGCGGTAGGTCAAATAAGCGCCCGCCCTGGAATACACCGGGTCGTTGGTCATGATGCGGAACGTCACTGTACGCATACGACCGGCCGCCACCACGACGGCAACGGAATCAAACCGGGAGAAATCGAAGTAGCCCGACGGACGATGGTTCAAAGACATCAAATTGAAGCCTATCCCCGCATAGGGGTAGGCCTTCCCACTGCGCACATTAATATGAGCGGCAATACTGGAATCACCCACAGTCAAATCCGAGGTGGAATACCCGCCCGCAGCATTATCGGTAAGCGCGTAAACTTCGTAACCGCCCCCGGGGAACATCGTCAAGGCGGTGTTCCTGAACATCAAGAACACGACGCCCCAAACGCCAAACGCCACTGCGAAGGCGGCAACGCCTATGACTTTACTAATCTTCGACATCGTTTTTTGACTTGTGACGGCGGCCCACGGCTACAATGGTGATTCCCAAGAAGGCGAACAGAACTATACCAAAGTAGAAGTTGCTGACTCCCGTCGCCTTGATTTCAAAGAACTTCAACTGAAACCGCTGACCACGGGGCTGGTTCCAACCCGGGGCAATTTCTAAGCGAGCCACCGTCTCTTGATGGCGCTGTTTGAGTTCGCGGTCAACGTGACCATCGTCGTACCAAAAGTCGGGCGTATAGAGCTGTTCCATCGGGAGCGCCACGCGTTGTCTCCCCTCCTTCAGGGGGACTTCCTTCATCAGCAGGCGAAAAGTCTTGGGCTTGCTGATGTCGGTCACGTCGGGGTCGTACGCCCACACTTTCACAAGAATTTCCTGCGTACCATGGGCTTCAACGTCAAAAACAAGTGTATCGACAAACGTCCAGTTGCGGTAATCCATCGCACTGTCGGGATCCATGTTCCACAAGAGCCCACACCAGGCGAACTTGGATGTGTCTGTGCCCAGCGTGCATTCAAATGAGAGCGAGGAATCCCCTTGCGTCATCTTGGCGACAGACTCGCCACCGTCTGTAGCGTCGTCATACTCAATGACAGTAATTTTTTCCTGTGTCGGGAAAACGCTTTCTTCAAAGAACTTGTCGGGCAAAAGCGAATAAACGATTAAAATGACGGCCGCAACGGCAGCCAATACGGCGTATGTCTTTCTCATGCTATTCAATGTATTTCTTTATGTAGAGATTGTATTGTATCGCGTCCAAGGGATCGTCCTCGGGCATTTTCTCTCCAAACAACTTAGAAACCAAAGCATCCAACCAACGAATAAAGAAAAAGTGATGTTTCCCCTTTGCCTCCGGTTTTTGGAAACCCGTATCCAGAGTGTGCTTCAGCAACTCGAGCGTCATCGAAGGCGTCAAGTGGAACATTTTGCAACAGGTAGTCACCTTGCCGTCGTACCCGTAATCGGGTAGTTTGCCCTCGACCAGAGGTTCTCCGTGATCAATACAGCAGGCGTTCGACGTATCGGGGTCCACTGGGTTCTTGGCAAGGAGCGCCTTGTACCACAATTCCCGGGACTTGTCGGTCAGGTCACCGCGAAAAGCCATAGTCTGGTCGCATGGGAAAAACGTGGAATAGCACTTGGGGCATATCCGTAAATCCAGGTGGTGGATTTTTATCTCGGCAACTTCGGACTTGCAAAAAGGACATATACTCATGATGGGGAATATAGTAATTTCGCTAGCAACTACCAACTGCACCAAAGGTGTGTGCAACTATTAACTAAATTTAACGCATGGCTAAAGTTGTACAGATCACCTCCGAAAATTTCCAATCCGAAGTCATTGAGGCTTCCGAGTCCCGCGCCGTCGCAGTTCTTTTCTCCTCTGCCGAATACCCGGACTGCGCCGGCTACTCCCAACTGTTGGGCAGCCTCTCTACCAGTTTAGACTTCACCTTGGGAGTCGTGAGCTGCGACGAGCGCGAGAACATGCGGCTTATCCAGGCTTTCCGCGTACAGAGCGTCCCCGAAGTTCACGTGGTAAGCAAAGGCGAAATCGCCGACGTCATCCAGGGGGTGCTCCCCGAAGCCGACCTCAAAAAACGCCTGGAAAAGTTCTATGTGAGTGACGAGGCCCGCCAGGCGAACGCCCTCGAAGAGGCCATCGCGAACAAGGACTTCGAAAGCGCCCTCCCCATGCTGGACGAGGCACTGAAAATGGCTCCCGACGACAAAAAACTGTTGCTCCTTTGGGCGAAGGCGAACATCGGCATGGGCGACACCGCCAAGGCAAAAGAAATCCTCCAAAAGTTCACCGAGGCCGACGACCAGTACCGCGAAGCAAAATCGCTTTTGGAGCTTTTGGACTTCCACGCCGAGGCCGCCAAAAAGGACGTGCAGGGCAAGGAGGCCATCGTATACCACGAGGCGTGCAAACTCGCCTGCGCCGAAGATTTCGAAGCCGCCCTCCAGGCATTCCTTAACTTGTTCGTAGAGGCTCCCGAATGGAACGACGGCGCCGCCAAAAAGGCGATGCTCACGCTGTTCGGCGTCCTCGGCTCCAAGCACGAACTCACGTGGAAGTACCGCGCCAAGCTCAACACGATGATGTTCATTTAGGGGCTTTGTGGCGCTGCTGTTCTTTATCCTCTTTTTTTCGTGGTTCGTGAGCGCCGTCATTCGCGGCAATTTTTCGTACAGCAACGCCGACTATAGTTTCAAGGAGCACCCCGTCCAGTACGTCATCGTGTGCGTTTTCCTTTTAGCGGTCTCGGCGTTCTGCATGTGGCGCTGGCTTATTGACATGGAATTCATTTGATGAGCAAAAAGGCAGTTTGACGTTGAAAAACGTCTTTTTGCATCTTTCATAGCCCTCCAACTGCCACCTTCCGTCTTCCGTCTTCCACCTAAAATCCTATATTTACGCCCGTATTTTATTGTACAGTAAAACAAGGGATTTATCCCACAAGGAAACACTATGAAAAAGATCAAGTTCCAGGATACCTCGTTCCGCGATGGTTTCCAGTCTATTTTCGGTGCCCGTGTCTTCGCGAAGGACTTCATGCCCGCCGTCGAAGCTGCCTGCAAGGCCGGCATCACCCACTTTGAAGCTGGTGGTGGCGCCCGTTTCCAGGCCCTTTACCAGAACTGCGGCGAAGACGCCTTCGACATGATGGACGAATTCCGTCGCGTCGTGGGCCCGAACGTCCGCCTGCAGACCCTCGCCCGCGGTATCAACGTGGTGGCCCTCGCCCCGCAGCCGCGCGACATGATCAAGCTCCATGCCGACATGTTCAAGAAGCACGGCATGACCCGCATCCGTAACTTTGACGCCCTCAACGACGTGAACAACCTGATCTACTCCGGCAAGTGCATCACCGACGCCGGTCTGGAACACGAAGTCGTCGTGACCATGATGGAACTGCCTCCGGGATGCGACCTCAACGCCGCCCACAACCCGGAATTCTACGAACGCATCCTCCGCAACATTTTGGACGCCGGTGTTCCGTTCGCTTCCGTGTGCTTCAAGGACGCTTCCGGTACGACGAACCCGACCAAGGTGTACGAGACCTTCAAGCGCGCTCGTAAGCTCCTCGGCGACAAGGTGGAACTCCGCATCCACAGCCATGACACCTGCGGTACCGGTGTGGCCCAGTACAAGGCCGCTATCGAAGGTGGCGCCGATGGTGTTGACCTCGGCCGCAAGCCGCTCTCCGGCGGTACAGCTCAGCCCGACCTGTTCTCCATGTTCCACGCCCTCAAGGGTACGGAATACAAACTCGCCCTCGGTGAAGACAGCATCGTCGACGATCACATTCCGGAACTCATGGAAGCGAACAACGTCGCCGTTGAATGCCTCAAGGACTATAACTTCCCGCCTGAAGCCCGTCAGATTACGACCGACGTGATCTTCAGCCCCATGCCGGGTGGCGCTCTTACCGCCAACACCCTCATGATGCGCGAAACCAAGACCTTCCACCTGTTCCCGAAGGTTATCGAGAACATGAGTGAATGCGTGCGCCGCGGTGGCTTTGCCTCTTCTGTGACGCCGGTTTCCCAGTTCTACTTCCAGCAGGCCTACATGAACACCCTGAACCAGGCCGCAGGCCGCGGTACGTGGTTCAAGATGACGGAAGGCTACGGCAAGATGCTCCTCGGTTACCAGGGCAAGACCCCGTGCGAACCGGATCCGGAGCTCGTGAAGATTGCCGCCGACCAGTTCAACATGAAGCCGTTCAAGGAAGCCTATCCGGGCATCCAGTGCGCCGAAGAAATCCTCGAACCGGGCATCCCGGCTGCGAAGAAGCTCCTCGAAGAAAATGGCCTGCCGGTTACCGACGAGACCATCTTCATCACGGGCTGCCTCCAGACGAAGGCCGGCAACAAGGGTATCGAATTCCTCAAGGGCAACCGCCACATTGGCGTGCCGAAGAAGGACCCGAACGCCGCTCCGGCCGTGGACACCAAGAACATGAAGGCCGGCGCCGCAAGCACCTACCGCATTGCCCTTGGCAACCAGAGCTGGGACGTGCAGGTCAGCACGCTCAGCAAGTAAGTTTACCGCGCCCGCAAGGGTGTCGGCAATAGCGAACTTAAAAAGCCTCGGACATCCGTCCGGGGCCTTTTTGTACAAATTAAAATAAGAGAACGTGAGACATGGACGAGGCCAACCTTGGGGGTATACAAAAAAAACTCGCTTTTCAGCGAGAGCTTTTTGTACCTGTTTGGGTTGGGCCTCGCCGCTTCGCGCCAAGGCCAACCTAAAAAAAGAGGTTCAACCGAATGGTTGATTTTTTATACTTTGGGGGTTTGGCCTCGCCGCTTCGCGCCAAGGCCATCCACAAAATAAAAGAACCATTCTTTCGAATGGTTCTTTTATACCCCCAAGCGGGTTTGAACCGCTGTTGCGGGAATGAAAATCCCGAGTCCTAGGCCACTAGACGATAGGGGCGTCTTATGTAGGGCCAAATATAGTTAATAGGGCAATTTTGTAAAGGGGGCCCGACGTTTTTTTTTAAATTTTCCCTGTGAATCTCAAAAAATGGTTGAAAAAATCCCTTTTGCACGGGATTTTGCGCTATTTGCCCTTGGCTCTTGTGGCAAGCCTCGCCGATGCCGCCGTGCTGTGGGGAATTCGTGCCTTCATGCAGTTGCTCTCGGGCGATTGCCCGTTTGAACTATGGGAATGGATCCTTTTCATGGTCCTCCTCACCCTGTTGAGATTCCTCTGCCTGTTTTGGAAAACGAAGTCTTCCGAATCATTCTTGTACAATACGAGCGCCCAGATTACAATCTGGTTTATGCGCACGCTCCGCAATCTCTCTCCTCGCCTGTTCCACAACAGCGAGGGAGACGCCCTGGTTGAGACCGCCTACGAATCGACTCAGGTGTTGCAGAACAACGGGAGCGTATTCTTCTTCGCCTTGCAGGCGACCCTCCAGCTCGCCATATTCTTCCCGGTGCTGCTATACATTTCGTGGCCGCTCACCTTGTTCCTGTTCGTCATCGTCGTCCCGTTGGTCGCCTTCATGCAACGCAGGCTCCATGCCCTAGGTCCCGAAGAGGAGTCTCTCCTGTACACGCGTTCCAAGTTCCGCACAGACCTGAATTTGGCGCGCAGGCTCTACCGCAAGTGGAGTTGCAACTTCGAGAGGAACATGGTTACTGAACAGTTGCAAAGAAACCTGGGGGAGCTCACCAACCGGGCCCGTAAATCGAGCATCAAAAAGAACGCCCTCTCGCTTGCGACCGAGACGATTTCCGTTCTCGCGATGATCCTGGTCCTCGCCTTCTGCGCCATCTTGATTTCCAAGGGCCTCATGGACAACGAAGGGCTGGTCCTGTTCTGCTCGGCGGTCCTTTTGAGCTACAAGCCCATCAAAGAGGGAACACGGGTCATGCCGCAGCTCCGATCCGCCATGAGCGCGTTCCGCATTCTGCTCAAGTTCGGGGAACTCCCCAAAAAGGAAGCCGCACAGGCGACCACCGCCCTCGCCGCGGGGGGCTCGGACCTCAAAATCAAGGCTGGGACCTTCGGTTACTCCGGCGCCGAGACCAAGGTTTACTCCGACCTCAGCATTTGTTTCAACGAAGGCAAGCCCGTTCTTTTGCGGGGGCGCAACGGCACCGGGAAATCGACACTTCTCCGCCTTATCGCCGGGCTCGAGGAATGGGAATCCGGATCCATGGAGCTCCTCGCCAAGTCCCGCAAGGCAGGCATATTCTTTGTGGCGCAGGACCTGGAACTGCCCCCACGCGAGCTGCTCCTCGCCCAGTTGGAGCGCAACCGCAACGAGCAAGTCGAAAAATTCATTGAAACTGCAAAGGCGCAACGCCTGCTCGGCAAGGAAGGGCTCTCGGGAGGCGAGCGAGCCAAAGTCGCCCTCACCTGGGCGCTAGCCAGCAAGTCTTCAGTCCTTTTGCTGGACGAGCCGTTCGCCGCGGTCGCCCTCGCCGAACGCGAACCGCTATTGAACACCTTCCTCGACTGCGCCCAGGCTCTCGACAAGTGGGTTATGATCGCAAGCCATGACGTGATGAGCGATTCCCTCATCGAAAGGTTCAACGTGATGGAGATGGAACGTGTCTAAGGTCGACGGCATTTCGAAGGCGCTCTACCGTTTTCGCGGCTACATCCTTGGCCTGTTGGCCCTAACACTCCTGCTCTTGCCGCCCACCCCGCCCTCTCTGCCTGCTTGCATTGCGGCACTCCTTTTTGTGTCGGCAGGAGCCCTACTGCGGATTCGAACCCGACAATATATAGGGAACCACACACGGGGCTCCAGGCACGAGGCGCAAACCCTTGTCACCAGTGGCCCGTACGCCTACACCAGGCACCCTCTATACCTTTCCAACACAATTGTCGCCCTAGGTTTCATCTTGTTCCATGCGGGCTTGACCCCATGCACCATGGCATACGCCTGCGCCGTGGTCGCTTTCGAAATTACGCTCGCCCGTATTGAAGACCGATTTTTGGAAGACAAGTTTGGGGACCAATGGAGAAGCTGGGCCAAGGGAAACAAGCCCAAATCGGTCCAAAAACCGGAGCGTTCCTTTTTAAAAGCCTTTTGCGCCGACGCCTCTACTTGGATGTGGCTCATATTTTATAATTTGATATTGGTACTAGTGAAATTTTATTGACCGAAGGAATCGCCATGCTTAACGTTTTTGACATCGCCCGACTCGCCATTGGCACCGCCGCCAAGGTCGCCGCCAAGGTTCCAGCCGTAGACAACCGCTTCCACATCAACGACCGTTTTGACGGTCCGTGGCCCGAGGGACCGTTCCTCTGGCTGCACGGAGCAAGCCTCGGCGAATGCAAGATGCTCCTGAACCTCTCCAAGTTCCTGCAAGAGGACTTGGAGAACTGCCCCAAGATTCTCATCACCACCCAAAAGGTGGAAGTGCTCAAGTTCCTCAAGGAATCGGATGCCGGTATTGAAGCGGCAATCGCCCCGGCCGATTCCCCGATAGCCCTCAAAAAATTCATCTCGCAGGTGAAGCCCCTGGGTCTCATCCTCGGCGAAAACGAACTGTGGCCTGGCTACCTTTCCTCGATGCGCAGGATTTCGGCCAAGCCCTCCATCGCCATTGTCTCCGGGCGCTACCGCGCCTCCCTCCCGGGCATAGACTTCTCGGGAGTCGGCTTTGCCAGTATGCAAACAGGAGGAGACCTCTCCCGCTTCTTGAACGTCGCCGCCAAATCGAACATCGGCAAAATGATGATCGGCGGCGACTGGAAGCTGCTTCCGTGGGTCCGCAAGGGCGAGGACGTCAAGGCGCCCGAGAACCCGACCGTCGACACGGTTTTCGTTTCGATGCACATGACCGAATGGGCAAGCCTCTGCCGCATGGTCGTCTCCTCAATCAAGCGCCAGGAATCCGTGGTCCTCATCCCAAGACGCCTCACCGAGGTCAACGCCTTCCGCAAGGCGCTCAGCGACCAGGAACTCACCGTGGTGGAATGGCCGCTCGTGCAAAAGGGGGCGGTTTCCCTCGTGAGCAAGTACGGACAGACCAAGGAAGTGCTCGCCACCGCCAAAACGGCAGTCGTCGGCGGGTCATTTAGCCGTGGCATCGGCGTCCACGACTTTTGGGAACCTTTGCAGGCCGGTGTCGCCACCTGCGTCGGCCCCTTCGCCACCGGTCAAAAAGAAGCCGTGGCCAGCCTTGTCAACGCAGGCGTCATCGCCCAGTTGCAGTCCACCGCAGGCTTTGCCAAGAGGAACATCCCCGACGCCCGCGTGGTAAGTACCTACCTCACCAACGAACGTACCAAGATCCAGGACTCGTACGAACAGCTCGTCGAGTTCCTCGGCGATTTATACAAGTAAGGTTCAAAAACAGCCATGAAGAAACTCGTTCTTGCCACCCCCCGCGGATTCTGCGCCGGTGTGGACCGCGCCATCCACGTGGTGGAGAAGGCCATCGAAAAATTCGGGACCCCCATTTACGTGCGCCACGAGATTGTGCACAACAAGTTCGTGGTCGAGACCCTCAAGGCGAAGGGCGTCATCTTTGTAGACGAAGTAAGCGAAATCCCCGAAGGGTCCGTCGTCATATTCTCGGCCCATGGTGTTGCCGAGCAAATCTACTCTGACGCCGAGGCTCGCCACCTGCGGGTGCTCGACGCCAGTTGCCCGCTGGTGCTCAAGGTTCACTTTAGTGCCAAACGCCACTACGACGCCGGTCGCCACATCATCCTGATTGGCCATGCCGGTCACGCCGAGGTCGTCGGCACCCTGGGCCAGCTGCCCGAAGGCGCCATCTCCCTCATCGGGAACGAAGCCGACGTCGACACCGTCCAAGTCCCCGAGAGCAAGGAACTCGCCTACATTACGCAGACCACCCTATCGGTGGCCGAAACCCGCAAAATCATCGAAGCCCTCAAAAAACGCTTCCCAAACATCATCGGTCCCGACGCCGGGGACCTCTGCTACGCGACGGGCAACCGCCAGGCCGCCGTCCTGGAGCTCTGCCAACACGTGGAGATGCTTTTGGTCGTGGGCGCCAAGAACTCCTCCAACTCCTCCCGACTCATGGAACTCGGGCTCGAGCAGGGCATCCCGAGCCACCTCATCGCCGACGTGCACGACCTGGACCCGACCTGGTTCGAGGGAGTCAATACCGTCGGACTCTCGAGCGGGGCTAGCGCACCCGAGGTCCTGGTCCAGGGCGTCGTAGAGTTCCTGAAGGAAAAAAATAAAGGGCTAGAAGTCGAAAATCTTGTAAAATTGGTCGAAAACACGAAATTTAAGCTGCCAGGATCCCTACAAGACTAAACTTTAGCCTTGACAAGCGGGCATTTTTTAGTTAAAATTGGTGTCCGTAAAAAACAACGGAGTTTATTATGAGCCGCATTTGTGAAGTTACCGGCAAGGCCGGCCTCGTGGGCAACATGGTTTCCCACTCTAACCGTAAGAAGTTGATGAAGCAGCTTCCGAACCTCCAGAAGAAGCGTTTCTACATCCCCGAAGAAGATCGCTGGGTCACCCTCCGCGTTAGTGCTGCTGGTCTGCGCACCATCAACAAGCTCGGCATCCAAGCCGTCGCTCAGGAACTCGGCATCTAATTCTCCTCTAAGGAATTAACGCAAAACCGCTAGGCTTCCGCCCCGGCGGTATTTTGTGTTTTATGAGAATCCCCTTTTTGGGGGCTCAATCAAAAAAAAAGCCCGCAGCCAAAAGCTACGGGTTGTTTTTAAATGTGCAGGTCGGGGACGTTCGCTACTTGTTGATGAACTGCGGGACACCCTTGTACTTCGCCATGGCGGCCATGATGTTCCCCATCTCCCAGTCCTTCTCCTTGAGCCTACGGCGGAGGAGCGCCACGAACACTTCCATGAGCATTTCGCAGTCGTAGACGGCGCGGTGCATTTTTTCGGGATCGATCTTCATGGCGAACTCGCGGCGCCTCATGAACTGTTCCGCCATGTAACCGAGCTTGTGGTTGGGAAGCTCAGGCAAAATCGCCTTGCTGATGGCGAGGCTGTCGACCACCGGGTTCCCGGGCACGAGCTGCGGGTTCTTGGCGTAGGCCACCCTCAAAAAGCTCGCGTCGAAATTCGCGTTGTGGGCAAGCAGGATGGTCCCCTGGCCGCAGAACGCCGTGAATTTCCTTAGGCAATCGGCAATGGGAGGCGCGTTCTCGACCATGTCGTTGGTAATGTGGTTCACATTGCTGGCCTCGGCCGGAATCAGCATGTTCGGCTTCACCAGGGTGTTGAACTCGCCCAGGTTCTTGGGCACCACGCGTCCCTTTTCGTCTGTAACTACGGTGAACTTCACCGCACCTATTTCAATGATCTCGTCCTTTTGATTAATAAGACCAGTCGTTTCCAAGTCGAATGCGACAAATTTTGGAGGTAATGCTATCACGGCTGTATTTCCCTATCTTGTGGTTTGTTCGTTGGCTCCTAAATAATACTTAATTTCAACTTCAATTGTTGTCAGAGGCAGCGGAACAATAAAATTATCCCATCCCCCAAGCCTAAAATGCCTGCCGTACCGCACGTGCACAAGCCACAGGGGACAACCGGCGGATTCGGCAAGCCAGAGCGATCCCGGCTTGACTTCGTGTGCCGGACCGCGGGGGCCGTCGAGCGCCATTCCCACAAAGCCGTTCTCCCTCAATGTTTTAAGCAAATACCGCACATTCAGCGCCCCGTGCGTATCGGAACCGCGGGTCACACGGTACCCCAAGCGCTCCGTAACGCGGGCAAAAAGTTCGCCGTCGTTTGACTCCGAAACAAAGGCGTGCACGTTTTTGTCCTTAAAGGCGGCGGCGCAGGCCAGCAGATCCTGATGCCAGACCCCGATAACGCCCGACCTGTAGTCCTTGGGGGCGGTTGTTCGCACCCGGAGGCTTCTAATCCAAAGGGTGCCCAGAAAAGCGGCCAATTTCAACTTAAATGAGCCAAACATGCCCCAAATTTAGCTTTTTTGCCACCTTGCCCTTGGCAAAACGACCATCATTACCTATATTGTGCTCCACAAATGGCGACGTACCCAAGTTGGTAAGGGGCGGCTCTGCAAAAGCCTTATTCATCAGTTCGAGTCTGATCGTTGCCTCTAAAAGACCTCCCCAAGGGGAGGTCTTTTTGATTTTCACGCCGATTTTATAAAAAAAAACGCTTGTCAAGTCTTTTTTTGCACTTTTTTTGCAAAAAAATCGCCCCCACTAGAAATTTTTTTTAAAAAAGTGCTTGTCAAGACCTAGAAATTATTTGTGTTCTGGACTATTTTTGTTCACATAATGTTAAGGTTTACTCAAGAAATTCTGCTCGCACTCCGCGCAATTTCCAATGAAGAAGAATCACACGAGATGTCCAAGAAGGCTCGTGAGCAGTTTGACTTCCTGGGAATAAGGCTCGTGCCGCGTCGCGAAGTTACCTACCCCATCTTTGACAAGTACCCGCCCAAGGACGATGCCGAGTTAGTCGCCCGCGTAGAGGACATGTGGTCGCAACCTTACCGCGAAATACAGTACGCCGCCTGCGATTACCTGTTCCGCCACAAAGATATGCTCGGTGGGCAGCACCTCAATTTCTTAAAAAAGCTCATCAAGACCCGCGCCTGGCGCGATACCGTCGACACGCTCGCCGCCTGCATCCTGGGCGACCTCGCCTGGAGACTCCCCGCCCTGCGCAGCAAGATTGCCGCTTGGATCCGCGACCCCAACATCTGGGTGCGCCGCAGCGCCATCATTTTCCAGATTCAATACAAGGACCGCACTGACTGGCCGCTGCTCCGCCAGTTCTGCCTGACCTGCGCCAAGGACGACGACTACTACATCCGTAACGGCATCGGCCGCGCGCTCTCCGAGTACGCCCGCATCAACCCGACGGAAGTCCGCCGCTTTGTGCAAGACAACACCTTCGCCGAGCAGACCACGCAAGAAATCCTGCGTCTCATTTAACGGCGACAGCGGTACTATTATAACAAAAAGGGAGGCTCACGCCTCCTTTTTTTATTTTGCCTTCTTTTTGGCGGGGGGATAGTCTTCCTTCAGAGGGAATGAAAAACGCCCCTCCAAGACGCAGCCCTTGGCGCCGGGGTTGCACTCCTGTTTACGTTTATTGCAATACGTCTCTTGTAAAAAACGGCATTCCCAACTCATAAAAAGCAATATATATTATTTTAGGGTGTGAGGTGTGAGAGATTCATGTGTAGTGCGAAATTACCCATCATTCATTATTAATTGTTCATTTATTATATTTAAGCCATGCGTTACGGTGATATTTCAACATTCCAAAGCGGCGTAGCCGTCCCCCTCTTTAGTCTGCACAGCAAAACGAGCATCGGCATCGGCGAATTCCTCGACCTCATCCCCTTTGCCCGCTGGTGCGAGCTCTGCAACTTCAATATTATCCAGCTTTTGCCAGTCAACGACACCGGTTCCGAATCCAGCCCCTACAGCGCAAGGAGCGCCTTCGCCCTGAACCCGGTGTTCATCAACATCCAGGCCGTGGTCGGTTCCAGCGAATTCGAAGACGAAATTGAAAACGCCAAAGAAAAATTCGACGCGCTCGAAAAAATCGACTATTACAAGATTTCGACTTGGAAGCGCTTCATTCTCCGCAAGATCTTTGACAACCGCTACGACCAGCTCAAAAAAGACAAGACCCTGGCCGCCTGGATTGACAAGAACACCTGGGCAAAGCCCTATTGCGTCTACTGCACCTTAAAAGAGCAAAACAACGAAGCCAGCTGGAAGGACTGGAAGCACTACCAGAACCCGACCGAAAAAGACATCGAGAAACTTTGGAACAAGTACCTCAAGGACTGCCTGTTCCAAGCCTGGATCCAGGGCGTCGCCGAGATGCAGTTCACGACGGCCGTCGCCGAAGTCTCCAAGATGAACGTCCGCATCAAGGGCGACATCCCCATCCTCATCAACGAAGACAGTGCCGACGCCTGGGCCAACCGCAACTACTTCTCCATGGAAGACCGCGCCGGCGCCCCTCCCGACATGTTCAGCTACAGCGGGCAGAACTGGGGATTCCCCACCTACCGCTGGGACAACCTGGAACGCGACGGCTTTAGCTGGTGGAAAGAACGCCTGCACCAGGCGAGCAAGTTCTACCATGCCTACCGCATTGACCACGTGCTCGGATTCTTCCGCATCTGGAGCATCCCGCAAACCGAAGTCACCGGCATTCTCGGGCGTTTTAACCCGTGCATTCCCTTGACCTGGAGTGTATTGAACAACGGTGGTTTTTGCCGTGAGACGCTCGAATACCTGCGCCGCCCCAACTACTCTGTAGACCAGCTCCGCGAATTCCTCGGCGAAGAAACCGACAGGCTGATTTCCCTCTACTTCGAGAATTTGCCGAACGAGCAGAGCCGTTTTGTGTTCAAGCCCGAATTCTACAGCGAAAAGTCTATCACGACCCTCGACGAGCCGCAGAACGTCAAGGACGTACTGCTCAAGGTCTACTGGAACCGCGTTTTCATCCCCGCCGGGGACGAGAACACCTTCTACCCGTTCTGGTATTGGTACAACCAGCCGGTGCTCTTTACGCTCCCCGAGAATGAACAGCAAAAACTGCGCGAGCTCATCAACCAGAACGAGAAATCCCAGGAACTCCTGTGGGAACAGAATGCCACCAAGCTGCTCTCCGTACTCGCCAAGGAGACCGACATGCTGGTCTGTGCCGAAGACCTCGGCGCCGTGCCGCGTTGCGTGCCCAAGGTCCTCAAGAGTCTCAACATCCTTTCGCTGCGCATTGAACGCTGGGCAAGAAACTGGGACGCCCCGTATTCCCCGTACTACGACATGGCCGAATACCCGCGTCTCTCGGTTTGCACCACCAGCTGCCATGACACTTCGACCCTCCGCGGTCTGTGGCAGGAACCGGACTTTGACAAGAACTTGTACTGGAGTCACGCGCACCTGTCGGGCCAAGCCCCCGAGGAGCTCACCCCGCCTACCGTACGCAATATTTTGGCGCATGTCTTTAGCAGCAACAGCCTTTTCTGCATCTTGCCCGTCCAAGACTACTTCGCGCTGTCGTCGACTTTGTCCGAAGTCCCCGCCGACAAGGAACGCGTGAACATCCCGGGCACCGTCGGGGGCGCCAACTGGAGTTACCGCATGCCCTGCTCCGTCGAGGAACTCCTTGACAACGCGAGCCTCGCCTCTGAGATTCGCAAGCTGGTCGACGTGCGCAAACGCCGCCCTATGTGGAAGATTTAGTTCAATGTGAAATGTAGGATGTGAAATGAGTAATGAACATTTTTTCACCTCACACTACACATCACATATGAACGCCCCCGACTGGGTTAAAGACGCCATCTTCTACCAGATATTCCCCGACCGGTTCTGCCGTTCGGAGCGTTACCATGCCGTGGGCAAGT
Organism: Fibrobacter sp. UWP2; assembly: GCF_900141705.1. Taxonomy (NCBI): domain Bacteria; kingdom Pseudomonadati; phylum Fibrobacterota; class Fibrobacteria; order Fibrobacterales; family Fibrobacteraceae; genus Fibrobacter; species Fibrobacter sp. UWP2. The sequence goes on along the minus strand of NZ_FQYM01000011.1, from coordinate 44,541 downwards.
TCGTGCCGTGGGAAACCAAGCCCACCCGCGAGAACATGTTCGGCGGGAATCTCGCGGGCATTACAGATAAATTAAAATATATCAAGAACCTCGGGGCAAATGCCCTTTACCTATGCCCGATTTTCAAGAGCAATTCGAACCACCGCTACCACACGGTGGATTACTTCGAAATCGACCCCGTGTTGGGGACGCTCGAGGATTTTGACAAACTGGTCCAAAAGGCCCACGAACTGGGGCTCCGCATTATATTGGACGGCGTGTTCAACCACTGCTCCCGCGGGTTCTTCCAGTTCAACAGCCTCATGGAACTGGGCGAGAATTCTCCCTACGTGGACTGGTTTCACGTTCACAGCTGGCCCATCCACGCCTACTCGGGCAAACCCAATTACGAATGCTGGTGGGGGTTCCCCGCCCTCCCCAAGTTCAACACAAGTAACCCCGACGTGAGGGCGTTCCTCTTTAGCGTGGCAGAGTACTGGATGCGCCGCGGTATCGACGGTTGGCGACTCGACGTCCCCAACGAAATCAACGACGACAGCTTTTGGCAAGAGTTCCGCCGCCGCGTCAAAAAAATCAACAAGGACGCCTACATCGTGGGCGAAATCTGGGACGAGCCCGGCCGCTGGCTGCAGGGAGACCAGTTCGACGGGGTCATGAACTACCCGTTCCGCAAGGCCGTGACCGCCTACCTCTTTGACGAGCACCCCATCTCCATCGGAGAGTTTGCGGAGCGGCTCCAAAAGGCGTTCCCGGCGGATCAATTCGGCGTGCCCATGAACCTGCTGGGGAGCCATGACGTCACCCGCCTTGCAAGCCTTCCCAAGAGCAGCGTGAGCCGGGTCAAGCTAGCCCTCGCCCTCCTCTTCTTCCTCCCGGGGGCAGTCAGCCTCTATTACGGGGACGAAATCTTCATGAAAGGGGGCAAAGACCCCGACAACCGCCGCACCTTCCCGTGGGACGCCCTCCCCGAAGCCAAGAAACACCCCATTTTTGCCCATTTAAGGGCTCTTGTAGGGCTCCGGAACAAGGAACCCGCCCTCAGGAGGGGCTCCCTCCAAATCAGCCTCGAGGGTCGTCAATTGTCCATAATCCGCTCATTCAAGGGCAGTTCGCTCAAGCTTTCCATTTTTGACGGAAATGCCGACCAGCAAACAGGTTACACCATTACAAAGGGCTAGAATTTTTCTAGATTTGCGCGCGCAAGTGTATTTTACAAAAATGCGCTTTACTTAGCGTTTAATGCCTTTTAAGGGATTACAAATGAACAAAAACAAATTCGGCATGCGAGAATTCATCATTCTCCTCGTCATTGCTCTCTCGGCCTACACTGTATGGCCCTCTATCCAGGTTCACACCAAAAAGGGTGAAGAAAAGCAAGCCTTCCTCAAGGAAAATCCGAAGGTGGCCAACAAGTCCATCAACTTCGGCTTGGACCTTGCCGGTGGTACGAGCATCACCCTCGAAATCGACAAGTCCGGCCTCGGTCCCAAGGACGACATCAAGGACATCCAAGAACAGTCCCTGGAAATCGTCCGTAACCGTGTTGACCAGTACGGCCTTTCTGAACCGCAAATCTCCCCGTCCGGTGACGACCGCATTGTGGTTGAACTGGCCGGCGTAGACGACTCTACCGCCAAGGCCCTCGTGGGTTCCACTGCCAAGCTTGAATTCAAGATCCTTGCGGAATCCGACAAGTTCACCCAGGTCGTGACACTCATTGACCAGTACTTGACCCGCCAGACCACCGACGTCACCGCCGATTCCACGGCAGCCGCCGACTCCACGGTCAAGGACAGCGCCGCCACCAAGGATAGCGCCGTCGCTTCCGCCAAGGACACCACGAAGCAGCTCTCCGACGAAGAACTTCTCGGTGGCAAGGCTCCTGCAACCGAAGTGGCCCAGGCCGCCGACAGCGCCAAGGATCCTTCGACCGAAACCAAGCCCGAGGAAGCCGCACCGGCAGCCGAGGTTGGAATGGCCCTCAGCGCCTACTACCTCTCCTTTGGCAACGGCGGCTTCATCTCCGAAGACAATGTTGAAAAGGTCAAGAAGCTCCTCGCCCTCGAAGAAGTGCAAAAGCTCATCCCGCGCGACGTCGCCTTCGCCTTTGGCAGCGGCCTCGAAAAGATGCAGCGCGACTCCCAAATCAAGGCCAAGCGCCTCTACCTCCTCCGCCGCCGCGCCGAAATGGGCGGTGACGACATCACCGACGCCCGTCCGTACCGCGTTAGCGATGGTACCAACGCCGGCGAAGTGGCCGTGAGCCTCAAGTTCGGTGGCATCGGTCCCAAAAAGTTCTCTGCCGTGACTGCAGCCAACATCGGCAAGCAGATGGCTATCGTGCTCGACAACCAAGTGATTAGTGCCCCGGTCATCCGTGACCGCATCCCGAACGGCGAAGCCCAGATCACCGGCCTGGACGACATGGCCGAGGCCAACCGCCTCGCCGTCGTGCTCCGTGCCGGCGCCCTCAAAGCCCCGATGAACATCATCGAAAGCCGCAGCGTGGGTGCCACCCTCGGTGAAGAAAACATTGTGCAGGGCTTCGGCTCCGGTGCCGTGGGCCTCTTCATCAGCATCCTCTTCCTCATCGGCTACTACCGTCTCGGTGGCTTCATTGCCGGTGTGGGCGTCGTCATCAACGCCCTCGTGACGGCTGCCGTCATGAGCGTGTTCAACGCGACCCTCACCCTCCCCGGTATTGCGGGCTTCATCCTCGTTATCGGTATGTCAACTGACGCCAACGTGATTATTTACGAACGTATCCGCGAAGAACTCAAGAACGGCCTTACCGCCCGCGCGGCAGTCGCCAAGGGTTACGAACGCGCCTTCAGCGCCATCTTGGACTCCAACTTGACGACCGTTCTTACCGGCCTTATCCTTTACAAGATTGGTACCGGCTCCGTGAAGGGTTTCGGTCTTACTCTTACCATCGGTATCCTCACTTCTCTCTTCTGCGCCATCACCGTCACCCGCGCCATCATCGACTGGCGTCTGTTCAAGGCCGACCGCACCACGCTCAGCCTCGGTAACGGTTTCAAAGCCATCAACGAAGCCAAGCTCACGATTGTTGAGAACAGCCGCAAGTTCGGTTTCTTTTCCTGCATTCTCATTGTGGCAAGCATCGCCTGCATCGCCGTCAAGGGATTCGACTTCAGCATCGACTTCACGGGTGGCCAGGTCTACACCGTGCAGTACCAGGATAGCGAAAAGCACGAGCTTGACCTCTCCAAGGCACTCTCGGCTGCCGGCATCAGTGGCGCCAAAGTCCGCACACTCGGCGGTACTTCGGCCAACTCCTACCAGATCAGTGTCAAATCCTCCGACAACGTGGCCCAGTTTGAAGCCTCCATGGCACAGGCCTTCGAAAAGGCAAACCAGAAGGTCGAAATCGTCGCCAAGGACAGCGTGGGTCCGACCATCGGTAAGGAACTCCGCTTCAACGCTATTTTGTCTGTGATTCTCGCCTGGATCGGCATCGCTCTCTACGTGTGGTTCCGATTCGGCAAGCTCGGTCTTGGCTTCGGCGTGTCCGCCGTGCTCGGGCTTATTCACGATACCATCATCACGCTCGGCTTCATTTCCGCCTTCGGTCTTTCGTTCGACGGCGCCTTGATTGCTTCGCTCCTTACAATGATCGGTTACTCTGTGAACGACACCATCGTGAACTTTGACCGCATTCGTGAAAACACCAACCTGTTCGGTTCGGCGAACTTTGGCCAGACCATCAACACCGCCTTGAACCAGTGCTTCAGCCGTACGATCATCACTTCGGCGACGACCCTCTTCGTCTGTATCATCCTCTCTGTCATGGGCGGTTCCTCCATCCGTGACTTCGGCTTGGTGCAGTGCTTCGGCATCCTTATCGGTACTTACTCCTCTGTGTGTGTCTGTTCTCCGATCGTCCTCTGGTGGAGCAAGAAGTTCAAGAAGGGTGTGTAATCCTACTTAACGCTAAGAATTTTACAAGAGCCTAGATTTTTCTAGGCTCTTTTTTATTTCTGACAGAATTTATTTCTATCTTTGTCCCCAGTTCGATCAAAGGGGGCTCGCATGCTCAAGTATTACAAAATCGAATCCGGTCGTCTCGCAGTGGCTCCGAACGAAGAAGCTGCGGACATCGTCATGATGGGTTCCCTCAGTCAGGAACAGCGCAGCGTCCTGGTCAAGGAATACGAAATCACAGAACACACCATTGCTTCCGCATTCGACTCCGACGAACTTTCCCGTATTGAATACGACGACGACTTCACAACCATCGTGTTCAAAAAGCCCAAGAACTATTCCGCCGAAGACAATTTCCAGTTCCGCGTCGAATCCTTCGGCATCTTCATTTTCAAGGACTGGGTCCTGCTCCTTACCGACAGCGACATCCCCGTCCAAGACGAAAAGCGTTTTTCTAAAATCGACAGCCTGAACACCTTCGTGCTTAAGGTCTTGAGCTTCGCTATCAACCACTTCAACGAGCACTTGAAAATCATCAACCGCATCAACGACGACTTGGAACAGCGGTTGAACACCTCCATGGAGAACAAGTACCTTTTGAGCATGTTCAGCTTGAACAAGGGCTTGATTTACTACGTGAGTGCCCTCAACAGCAACGACACGCTGCTCAAAAAACTGCAGATGGGCCGCAGCCTCAATTGGACGGAGGCCGAACGCGAACTGCTAGAAGACCTCCAAATTGAGAACGGGCAGAGCCTGCAACAGGCCAACATTTACGCCAACATTTTGACATCCATGATGGACGCCCGCGCAAGCGTCATCAACAACAACGTGAACCAGCTCATGAAGAACCTCACCATCGTGACGATTTCCATATCGCTCCCGACGTTCTTCGCGAGTTTGTTCGGCATGAACGTGAAGCTTCCCTTTGGCATGAACGGCGACGCGCTCACCGGCTCGGGCATGGCCTTCTGGGGCATCATCGCGGTGTGTATCTTGTCGGTGGTGGCATTCCTGAGCATCTGGATGCGGAGGAAGTGACGCGAAGGATCCAGTTCAGTTTCCGCGTTCGCTCATCGAGGCGAACATGGCGATGATTTCTTCGGTAAAATTGTTCCTGGGGAACTTTTCGGCTATCTGCAAAGCCTTTTCCAGATGGTCCTGGGCTTCGGCCTTCGCCTTGTCAAACGACTTTTTCTCGTTCAGCTTGGCAAGGATCTTTTCAGCGACGCCGTCTTCTTGCGCTGACTTGATGAGGGTCTCCATCTCGGAACGTTCCTCGGCAGAGCAGTCCTCAAAGTAATACAGCAACGGGAGCGTAATGAGACCGTTGGAGAGGTCCGTGAACTTCGCCTTGTCAAGGTTCTTGGAACCGTAGCCGTAATCCAACAGGTCGTCAATAATCTGGAAGGCAATGCCAAAATGGGCGCCCATCTTGGCACAGTCATCTACAAGCGGCTGGTCAAAGCACGCCATGATGCCGCCAATGCGGGCAGCAGCCTCGATAAGGGCGGCCGTCTTTCCGTCAATAATTTCGTTATACGTGGCCCTGGAGAGCGTCATTTCGCCCGTGTGGTCCAGTTCCATGATTTCGCCCACAATGAGTTTATCCGCCGCATCCGAAATAATGACCGGCACGTCGTGAACTTCCTCGTCAATTACGCAGCGCATGGATTGCGAAAGCACGTAGTCCCCAATAAGCACGGCCACCTGGGTACCCCATTCCTTGTGGGCGGTAATCTGGCCGCGGCGGAGTTCCGTGCCGTCAATAATGTCGTCGTGCACCAGGCTCGCCAAGTGCAGCAGTTCTACGCTGGCGCACGCCTGCGCCACTCGGTTAGAGTCAGGGGGCAGCTTTCCGCAATTTGAAATCAGGCAAAGGAGCGTCGAACGGATGCGCTTTCCCTTGCGACCAAACAGGGAAACCAGACGATCGCTAATACCAGCCGGAGCGGCTTCGGCCACTTGCAAAATGACCTTCTCGGCCATGGCGAGTTGGTCCTGGACAAGCGCCCTGGCTTGTCCCAAAACCACCTGGAAGTCAGCTTTCGTCGAAGACATCGTTAAATATCCAAGTCGCCCAGAACCTTGTACGCGTTCGTCTCAATGAACTTGCGGCGCGGTTCCACATCTTCGCCCATGAGCATGCTGAAAACCTGGTCGGCAAGCACGGCGTCTTCCACATAGCACTGTTTGAGGAAACGGCTCTGCGGGCTCATGGTTGTGTCGTTCAGCTGTTCCGGCGACATTTCGCCCAAACCTTTGAATCGAGTAATGTTCACATTCTTCTTGTCTTCGATTTCCGCCATGGCCTTGTCCTTGGCGTCTTCGTCAAACAAGTAGGTTTCCTTCTGCCCGACCTTGAGCTTGTACAGAGGAGGCATGGCGAGGAAGATGTGTCCCGTATCAATGAGCGGGCGCATATAGCGGAAGAAGAACGTGAGGAGGAGCGTCTGGATGTGGGAGCCGTCGACATCAGCATCGGTCATAATGATGATCTTGTCGTAACGGAGTTTCTCGATCTTGAACTCTGTACCGATGCCCGTACCGATGGCGTTCACCAGGTTCTGGATTTCTTCGGTGTCGAGCACGCGATGGAGGCTCGCCTTCTCGACATTCAAAATCTTACCGCGGAGCGGGAGAATGGCCTGGAACTCGCGATTACGGCCCATTTTTGCGGAACCTCCTGCAGAGTCACCTTCCACAATGAACATTTCGCATTCCTTGGGGTCGCGGCTACTGCAGTCGGCGAGCTTGCCCGGGAGACCGCCGCTCTCCAACACGTTTTTGCGGCGGGCGAGATTGCGGGCGCGGTGCGCGGCCTCGCGGGCCACAGCGGCGTTGTACACCTTGTCCAAAATCACCTTGATGGCGTTCGGGTTCTCTTGGAAGAATTCCTCGAGTTTCGCACCAAAGGCGCTGTTCACATAACTGGCAATTTCAGAGTTGCCGAGTTTCCTCTTGGTCTGCCCTTCGAACTGCGGCTGGCTCACCTTGATGGCGATGACGGCAGTGAGACCTTCGCGAATGTCGTCGCTTGTGATCTGGGCTTCCTTTTTGCCCTTGGGCATATCCTGGGCGAATTTGCCAATCACGCGGGTAAGGGCAGTTTTGAAGCCCGTCACGTGCGTACCACCATCGTAGGTGTTCACGTTGTTCACAAAACTAAAGAAGTTCTCCTGGTAGCCGTCGTTGTACCACATAGCCACTTCGAGCGGGTACTGACCATCGGAGAGCACTAGGTGGATCGGGTCCTGGAAAAGCGGCGTGCGGTGTTCATCCACGTAGCGCACGAATTCCGAGACCCCGCCCGGGAAACAGAACGTATCGGACTGGATGTTCTCGGGGTCGCGCTCGTCGGTCAGCGTCAAACGGAGCCCGCTCATAAGGAAGGCGAGTTCGCGGAAACGCGTAGCGAGCGTATCGTACACATAAACGGTTTCGGAGAAGATGGTGTCGTCGGGGTAGAACTCGACGCTCGTACCGGTAGTGCCATCACTCGGTCCCACTTCCACCTGCGGGCCACACGGGACGCCCTTCGAGAATTCCTGTTTGACCACCTTGCCATTACGGCGCACCGTCACAATGAGCTTGTTCGAGAGTGCGTTCACGCAGCTCACGCCCACACCGTGCAAACCGGCAGAGACCTTGTAAGAGTTGCTGTCGAACTTGCCACCGGCATGGAGCTTGGTCATCACCACCTCTATGGTGCCCACGTGTTCCTTGGGGTGGATGTCCGTCGGGATGCCGCGCCCGTTGTCGGTTACGCGAATGCCGTTGCCCGGCAAAATCGAAATTTCAATGTGATTGCAGAACCCGGCAAGGGCTTCGTCCACGGAGTTGTCCACGACTTCCCACACCAGGTGGTGCAGGCCTCGTATGTCGGTAGAACCGATGTACATTGCGGGGCGAACACGGACCGCTTCAAGGCCTTCGAGCACGGTAATGCTACTGCCGCTGTAATCCTCTTCGGCCTTCTTCAGTTCTTCGCTTTCTTCTGCCATATTTCCTCTTACATTCCTTCTTAAAATATCTATAAAAACGCCCTTTAAAAGCCCCTGCTAAACGAACCGAATCGCTTGAACAAAGGGCTTCCCGAGCACGCTATTGCACTTGGTAATAATAGCATTTTTTTGCAAAAACAATTCCTGTTTCCAAGCCGAAGTAGCGGCCTTGAGCACCAATGTGCGGCCCTCGATTTTCACGAGTTTTACGTGGGGTAGCACCGTCTCTCCAACCACCTCCGAAAAGCGTTCCGACAACACCTGGAAGTTCATGTCTTGGGAGATGTTGTTCTTGTCGAGAACGCGTTCCAAAAGCACGCTGATGTCCATAACGCGCCCGCCAGTCGTTCCGTTCACACCCGACTTTCTCTTTGTTTCAAAAGCCATCCGAGTTACACCAGCAAAAGCTTGGAGAGCGTGAATCCGCCAATCAAAATGCTCGTCATACCGGCCACCACGGTGGCCTTGGTGCTCTTGCCCACGCCCTCGGCGCCACTGTGGGTGGTAAAGCCAAAGAAGCAGGCATAGCTCGCAATAAAGTAGCCGTAAAGCGTCGCCTTGATAAGGCCCACCACCAGGTCCCAGTCATGGTAAAACATGCGGACACCGTAAAAGAACACCGAGAACGAGACTTCCTTGTAAAGGTGAGCCACCTCGTAGCCGCCCACAATGCCAATGAAGATACTCAATACAGTAAGCACCGGGAGCATGATCACCGTCGCAATAAGGCGTGGCGCCAGCAAAAACTTGTAGGGGTTCAACCCCAGGACCTTGTAGGCGTCCAGCTGTTCGGTCACGGCCATAGTACCGAGTTCCGAGCACATGGAGGCGCCAATACGCCCGGCAAGCACCATGGCGGTCAAAATCGGGCAAAGTTCCACCATCACCGACTTGCCTACCGCCATGCCGAGGAACATCATGGGAATCATGTCGCCGAACTGGTAGGCCAGCTGCCACGACATCACTGCACCCGTAGCGAGCGAAGCCGCGATCACCACGGGGATGCTCGAAATGCCGACCACCTGCATTTGTCCCACTGTCGTGTGGAAGTTCGTAAAGGCGCCCGGCACATTCTTAAAGAGTTCGCACACAAACAACAGGTAGTTCACCACCGTGCGCAAAAACCTCCGGACAAACCGTCCGAGAGCTTCTGCCATGCTGTTGAGAATCAAAATCAATGGGACCTGCTACTTTTTGGCCTTGTCGCTTTTCTTGGCCTTGTCGTTCTTTTTGGCGGCCTTTTTATCGGGAGCGCTAATCGCCTTCTTGTAGAGGTTCATGTCGCTCAGGTACTTGATGGCTTCCTTCAGTTGCTCGTCGCGCTTGAGGGAGAACGCCGTGCTCACAGAATCGTTCACCATGGCGGTCAAGAGTTCGCGCTTGATGCCGTCCTTGATGTACTCCTTGTTCTCGTCGAACTGGGCGTCGCGATTGGCTTCCAAGGCCTTGCGCATTTCGGAGATGCGCGTTGCCAAAACAGAGTCCGACACCGTCTTGGAGCTGTCGCCCATATAGTTCTGTTCGCGGATAATGCTCTTTTCGAGCTGGTCCACGCCCACAAGAGCGTTGCTCTTGACCTTCATAAAGTTCGTGTCCTTCATGCAGTATTCCTTGAACTGCTTGTAGAGGGAATCGGGCACGTTCCAGTTGGCGTCAATCTTCACGCCACTCGCATCCAGGCCCGGACGCGCCTTCACGGCAAACTTGAAGTACATGGCCATGCGTTCCTGAACCTGCATCACCCAGGGCATCGGGGAGAGTTCCACGTCCACGTCGGGCGTAATGCCGCCGCCGCCAAACATCATGCGGCCATTGTTGGTATAGAACGTATCGCGCTTCGCGGTATCGGCCTTGGCCGTATCCTTGACCTCGGCCCCTTCTTCTTCGGCCTCTTCCTCGTCTTGCAGGGAAAGTCCCTTGATGCCGTTCTCGGGCTTGTTGATGCAGCGACCGAACGGGAGGTAGTAGAAGGCGGTCGTCAACTTGAGGGCGTTACCCTGGTTGTCGAGCGGGAAAATCGTCTGCACCGAGCCCTTACCAAAGGAGGTCTTGCCCACAATGAGGGCGCGGTCCCAATCCTGCAAGGCACCCGACACAATCTCGGCAGCACTCGCAGACCCCTGGTTCACAAGCACGACCATCGGCATGTCCGCCTTGACCATGCCATCACGACGGGCGCGGCTTTCGGTGCGCTGCGTGCGACCGCGGGTACTCACAATCACGTTGCCCTTCTTGAGGAAGAGTTCGCTAATCTCGATGGCCTGGTTCAAAAGGCCACCCGGGTTGTAGCGCATGTCGAGGATAATCTTCTTCATCCCCTGCTTTTGCAGGTTCTTGATGGCGTTTTCCACATCGCTCGTCGTCTTGTCGCTAAAGGTCGCCAGCTTGATGTAGCCAATGTCGCTTGTGACCATGCCGTAGTAGGGCACCGCGTGAACAATGATCTCGGCACGGGTAATGGTGAAGTCCATGAGGTCGGGCACGCCCTCGCGTTCAATGGAAACCGTCACGTCGGTGCCGATCTTACCGCGAAGCTTGCTCACGGCGTCGTCCAGGGAGAGTCCCTTGGTGTCCTTGCCGTCAATTTTGCGGATGCGGTCGCCGGCACGGATGCCTAGCCTAAAGGCGGGCGTTCCCGAAAGCGGGGAAATCACCGTCAAAATGTTGTCGCGAAGGCTAATGGTAATGCCCACGCCACCGAACTTGCCCTCCATGGAGACCTTGAGGCCTTCGTAGTCCTTGGGGGTAAACACCGTGGTATGCGGGTCCAAAATGTTGCGGATGCCGTTCAGCGCGGCATCGGTCAGTTCCGTGGGGTTCACGTCCTCAACGTACTTGCGGTTCACCTCGGAGAGGACTTTGTTGAGTCGGGAGACTTCGTCGTAAAAATCACCGGGAGGGGTCTGCTTGTCGGTTGCGGCATTGGCAAGGCACAAGGCAGAAAGGGAGGCAACAAAAAAGTTGCGGAAATTCAGTATACCAAAATTCATAGCAAAAAAATACAATTTCCAACGCTCCGCGGGGGAGAAAAACGGAAAAAACCGGTCTAAAAGACCGGTTTTTAAAGGAAAGAGAGAGAATAAGAGAAAAGTTAGGCGGCTTCATTCAGCAAACGTTCAATCTGGTCGTTGCGGAGCTTTGCCAAAGCGGTTTCCTTGAGCTGGCGCACGCGTTCCTTGGAGAGTCCCACCATCGGGGCAATTTCCTTGAGATTCAAGTCGGCATCCATGTTGAAACCAAAGTAAAGCTTGATTATGTCCTTCTCTTGGGCGGAAAGGTTCTGCGACATCACCTTTTCAAAGACTTCGCTACGGTCGATCTTCTCGGCAACCTCGTCAGAGCGCACGTCCTCGGCAGCGAGGCATTCGCCCAAGGTGGAGTCGCCGTCTTCGCCAACCGGGGCTTCGAGGGAAGCGGTGCGGCAACCCATCATCAAAATCTTCTCGATGGAGTCGGCCTTGTACTTGGAAACGCCCACGAGGCTGTCGGGATCCAGCACGTAGCCGCCACCCACGACCTGGCGGAGCTTGCCGCCCTTTTTGCTAAAGCGGCGGAGCACCAGTTCCTTTTCGGCGCTAATGCGGACCATGCGTCCCTTCTCGGCAATGGCGCGGGTGATGTTCTGGCGAACCCACCAGACGGCGTAGCTAATAAACTTGATTTTTTGGTTCGGGTCAAAACGGCGGGCGGCTTCAATAAGGCCCATATTGCCTTCGCTAATGAGTTCGCCCACTTCGAGGCCCTGGCCCTTGTAAAGGTTGGCAATATTCACCACAAAACGCAGGTTGGACTTGACGAGCAAATCCAGGGCGGCGCGGCTGCCTTCCTTGATTTTTTTGAGGAGAACCTTTTCCTGTTCCTTGGTAAGCAGAGGATACTTGGAAATCTCGCTCAAGTACTGAAAGTAAATATCCCTTTCATCTCTTGTACGTGCATTCGAATTCATAGTGACCTCTGTAGTTTAAGTTGTTTACAGGTAGAAATTTACCTCCGCAACCAAATGACAGTGTCACTATCGGGAATGCCGTTCGCAAAAGTTAAATTGTTTTTTTGTCTTGAAAAATGGTGTTTTCGTCACGAAAATGTCATTTTGGGGGTGCAAAAAGCGAATTTTTGACCTAATTTTACCATTATGAGTGAAAAACAACCCAAAAATGTCATTACGCACTTCTTCGAGAACCAGCGAGGCATATTCCAAAACCTCCAGGACCTAGACCTGGAACGCAACGAAAAACGCCTCCGCAAAGTACTGGAAGACGAAAATGTCAGCCTCAAATACCCCGTTCCGCCATTTGTGGCGAACTTCTTATTATGGGCGTTCTTTTTGCTGTTCCCGATCGTTCTTTTGCTGGACCCGAACTATTACACCCAAAGTTCCATCAATCCCCGTAACTTTGTCGCCTACTACACTCCGCTCATCATGACGGTCGTGATTTTCTCGGCAAACCAAAAATTCCTTGTGCCCCGCTGCATTTTCAAAAAGCACTACTTATCTTACTTTGTATACAATTCTCTATTAATCTTTCTTGCCCTGTTCCTGCGCGAAATTGTATTCTTTTTACTAGACCGTACTCCAGGCGAAGGCGTCGGGTACTTTTTCAGTACGTACTGTTTCTCGTTTGTCAAGGGGCATCTAAGCGTCTGGACTATCATCTCGTTCATTTTACTTGTCGTTCTCGTGTGTGTCATCTCCGTATTTTACAACCTCATTGTCAGGCAGGTCGTGCAACTCTTTTTTGCCCGCGAGCAAAAGCGTTCGGAACTCCAGTACGAGCTGGACTTTTTAAAGAACCAACTCAGCCCGCACTTTTTGTTCAACACGCTGAACAACATCTCGGCGCTCATCCAAATTGACCCCAAGCGGGCCGAGAACTCCATGGCAAAACTCTCCAAGCTTTTGCGCGTGATGCTCTACCAGACCTCCGACAAGACCATCGCCCTCAAAGACGATGTCGACATATTAGAAAAGTATGCCGAACTCGAAAAATTGAGGCTTGACGAATCGTTCGATTTCAAGTTCGAGACCAAGCTTGAAGACCCGAACATCCAAGTCGCCCCGCTCGTAGCCATGCCGCTCATGGAAAACGCCATGAAGCACAGCAGCAGCACCGAGGGAAACAACTTTGCCCACATCTCCATAGTACAAAGCGGCAACACCTTGCAGTTTACCGCCGAGAATTCAAACCGTCCGCGAAAATCGAATTCCAAATCGAGCGGCCTTGGACTCACCACCTTCAAAAAAAGACTGGAACTCCTTTACCCCGACAAATACGAATACAAGGCAGAGGTCGTCGGCGACACCTACTGCACATACCTCAAATTACTACTAGATTCTAGTAGTAACTAAAGGCTGTCTACAGTTGTTTGCAAAATAATCAAAATTGCGCCCACCCCCTTTACGGCGCAATTTCTTTTTTTATAATTCCCGGCAAGATTCGCCAAAGAATCTTTTTGCACGGCTAAAGCAGCCGTCCTTGATATATCCCAACATTTTGGAGGACACCTATGAAAAGTAGGTTGTTCAAATCAATAGCCTTGGCAGGCGTTGTCCTTGCCACGGTCAATCATGCGCAGGTTTGCGAAGAGACAATCCTGTACAACGGCAACAATACCCCCGGCCACATGGAACAAGCCGGGGCGACCTTCCCCGAATTCCCCGAATGGAATGCCAACTGGGGCGACTTCGAGAACATGAAATTCCCCTACATCCGCCTTTCGGGCCAAAATAGCGAAACTGCCGACTGGAAAGGGGCTCTCGTGTTTAACGCCATGCCCGTAAAAGTCAACGGAGGGACGCTCTCCCTAAAGGCGCGCGCCACACAAAACGTCAAATTCGGCGTGTGGATAGAGGGCGACTTTGGAACCGGCCAAGTGCATTTTGCAGACCTTGCCGCCAACAAGACGAGCTCCTTGAAAATCTCCGTAACAGAACTTGCCGCAGGCAGCAAGCTCGAACTGCAAAAAATATGGATTGGACTCTTTAACGTGAAAGGCTACCAGTACACAACCCTTTTTGTAGACGACATTGTTTTAAGTTGCACTCAAAGGGGGGCGCCCTCGGGAACAAAGGCTACCTTCACAATTCAGGACTCCAAAGAAAACACTTACCCGTTTGCAAATGTGGACCCCAGTTCGACTGTGCGCGCAGACCTGTGGGGCGACGAGCCCATCCCAGCCACATCGGCTCACTACGACGTCCAGAAACGCGCAGCATGGCAAGCGCAAACCGCCTCCAGCTTTGTGCTCTCCGAGGGAGAACACCGGCAAATTTCAAGGTTCTTGAAAAGCGACAGCCTCAGCCCCAAGGAATCGCGTGACGGGTGGTACAAGAGTCTCTACCTTGTCGACCGCAACCGAATTAGGGACAGCGTCATTGCAAATCCCAAGCAGCTTTACCTGGACGCGGGCAGCACCGCAGCCGCCTACGAAATGAAAACCATCCCCTTGCTGGTCGCGAGCCTAGACTATAGTTACGCCACTTGCCAAGATACGCTTTGCAACAGCACCAAGCTCAACGATTACCACTTGCTCGTGGCGGGCATCCCGACATCGTACACCGGCACGTCAAAAGTCACCTTCGTTTACGACCCGTCCTTTGTGATTTCTACAAGCGGGAAAATGCCAGAGGCAGAAATCTGCACCTCGGCAAAATGCGAAGTCCTCGCCCCCATGAACCAGGTCAACTTGGAGTTCCCTTCGGCGGGCGTTCAACAAATCCGCATCAAATTGAATGACGGCGTAACGGTCTCTCAACAAAAATTTTCCCTGGAGGTAAAGTAATGAAATTTACCATAAAAACAATGGCATTGCTGCTTGCGCTCGTGGGCCTCCCATTTGCCAAAAGTACGGACCTTTATTTTTTTGAACTCAGCAACGGGGTTTCCCCCTGCCTTGCAAAACAGTTCATGCGCTGCGCCAGCGACACCGCAGCGACTTCTTTAAAAAGTTTCTTCAATAGTTACATTCACAAAGTACGCATCCGTATTATTGACGCCCCCGAAAGCGACGCCGGCGAATTCGGGATATACCTGGAACGCCCGTTTTTGATTATCGACGGGATCCACTTGAGCACCGACGAACAGAGAACACTCGACCAATTCGAGCAGGACACCCGCGAATTCGGCATCCCGGCGATGCTCAAGTCCCTGGGATACACGCCTGTTCTAGTGCAGTTTTCGCAAACGGTGCGAAGGTCGCTCACAAGCAACGCAGAATCCCTGGTCAACCTGATGCACTACCTGAATTCCAACAGTCAGCTTCCCTTCCCCAACAGGGCAGAAGACGGCTTTATTGCACTCGGCATTAGCCAGGGAGGCATCATCGGGCGCTATGCCGCCTACCGCTACGATATAACGCGCAGCAAAACCGAAGCCCCCATCCGCCTCTACGCATCGTTGGATTCGCCGCACCAGGGAGCAGTCATGCCGCGAGGGCTGATTTCGACTATCGACTTCTGGGCGACCGAGGGCGGTGTCGCCTCGGCGGAAGCGTTCAACGACCTCATCAAGGGACCTGGCGCACGCGACCTACTGCTATATCAAACCGATACCGAAAGGCATGACTCCAGTACCGCCGAAAGTCGGTTTTTATTTGGCGAATACCGTAAAGCGGCCAATTACAAGGGGTTCCCCGCCGTGCTGGTGGCGCAGGGGCAACTCAAAGGCAAAGATCCTAGCCATGCCAACACCTACTACGACCTGAACCGTTTCGCCAGCTTGGCGGGCAAGGTCCTGGGGAGGGCGAGCAGCCACTTTGGGTACTCTTTAACACCTCTGACAACGTTCGCCTACAATCGCAAGTACAGGACCGCATCCGAAGACGAGAGCAAAACGGCTTACGGAATTTCGAGGCTCGATTTTGTGCAGGGCAGCACCTACCCCTTCCCCCAAACCATGTACGAAAGTTTGCGCGAAGGCATGATGGAGGCCATTCCCGGCACCATGTATTACAGAGTCGGCTTCGACTCCTTTGGCATCGACGTGGAACTCAATACCGAGTGGGAAACAGACAAGTTAAACCAAGCCGTCAGCACATTCATCCCGACGGCTAGTGCCTTGGACCTCAAGTGCAACGGCGAGCTCTCAATGCGTTCGGATTGCGCCCATACTATTACCGATAAGGACATAAAATTCGAAAATCCCGAAGGTCGTTCCACAGCGAAGGCGGCTTACGGGATCGACCCCACGCACCCGAGATACGGCGAAGCCATAAGCGGCAGGCATATTGAATCGCCCGTCAAGGACGGCACTATAGACCCGCAGGTTCTCGCTGGCATGCAGACCGACATTTGGAGGGTCCTTTGCGAGGTCGCCAAGCAGGACTACGATTACGACGCCAAGACGTTCAGGAACCCCATGCTCAACGGATTCTTTGCGCCAAGCGCCAGCTGCATGGACCAAACCGCCATGCCCGACATCATCAAAAACGGCGGTGTCTTACAAACACAAGACCTCGCTTACGCACGCTACGACTATAACAAAGGCGCCAGCGAATCCGAGAACACCGTAGAATTCCAACTGCCCGCCGGTTGGCAAAAAGTGGCCACATTCCAAAGTGCCACCGTTCCTCCTTCGGGGAGTTCTTTTGAAATCAAGATCAAGGTGGATTCGCCCAAAAGCAACTGGATGAAGGCGGAACTTTTGCTCACCTATGTCAAAAATGGCGGAGGGCAAGTCCAGCTCACAGAGCAAAACGTGACCCAAGACGGATCCGAGCACACCCTCCGCTGGCAACTGCCCGCCAACACGGAAGCATTGGAAAAGCATCGCTGGTTCCGCTTGATCCTGAATTCCAATGGAGCCAAGGTCACGCTCTCAGAGCCACGCATCATCACGAATACACGAGCCTTGGAGCCAGCACCAAGCGCAGTCACCAGCGACAAAATCTACCCGAACAGCGAATACGCCATCACCCCCTGGTCCAACACCGTTCAAATTGCGGAATCGCAGTTCAACGGAAAAAACGTCCTCGACATCGCCTTTGGCAACCGCTACGACGGCGTACACATCAGCCTAGGCGAAATACGGTCCATGGACAAATTCAAAAGCCTCTTCGTGGAATTCGTCCCCGGGACCTGCGAGAACACAACCGTCTATTTTGACACAAAACCCGTAGGATCCGCCAATTTAGGCAACAATCGTTTGCAAAATGACTTCGTGTCTAAAATTTTACCTTTGTCTGAAATCGTCAACACCCTGGTAACGCCAAACGGCTCGCTTTCCGCTTCCCGCTTGACATTGCAGTCGTTGCACTCAAATGAAAAGTGCTCCATAAAGTCCATTTCTTTGCTATAGAGCGGGGTTTTAAATTTGTACAAAATATCGTATATTCTTTTTGTTGTATGTGGTTTATTTGGAGAAAAAAAATGAAAAGATCTATTCTTTCCGTATTAACTTGCGGTTCCTGCATCGCCCTTAGCGGTTGCGTCAGCACATCTTTCCGATCCATGGGAAGCCTGCCGACACCCATCGTCCACCAAGCCAGATCGGCACCCGATTCCAAGCAAGCCGAATTTCAGCTTTCTGTAGACGGCGTCGGTCTGTTACACGAGTCCTGGTTCAACACCGACCAGATATACGGTGGCGGCGGCATTGTGGGAGGCTCGTTCCATTTCGGCGGAATCGCGTCCCCCCTGTTCATCAGCACCCACGTTGGCGGGTTTGGCGGCAAGCTGAACTTCGCCTGCGACAAAAAAGAGAACTGCGCCGACAATTACAGTTACTGGCTCAGCAATGGCGGCGACGAGAAAAGCCACAGCTTTTGGGCATTACAGGAACAGCTGACGGTCGGCGCCGAGTTCCATCCGTTCAACGTATTCTTAGGCTTTGGCGGAGGCATGAGGGCCTTCCAGGGTGGCGGCGATTTTGACGACCGGAGAAGCGAACTCGAGGACAACCAAATGCACGTCAAGAACTACGACGACGGTTACGGGTTCTCCCCCGTCGTGTCGCTTTGGCTGGGCAGCTACATTGGGCAAAACGGGAAATACGGCGGGCTTTCGTTCCAGTTCGACTGGACCAAGGAGGACATCAACGACGAAGCCAACACCACGTACATTCCCATTACGTTCTCGTACTTCCACCCCACCGGTTTCCGTGGCGGCGTGACGCTCGCCTCGCTCAAAGGGGCGGAGGTCTTCATAGGCAAGACATTCTCCTTCTAAAAAGAAAAAGCAAGCCTTCATGGCTTGCTTTTTTCAACTACAGGCTTTCGGGCTAGATTTTCTTGAGCACGAACATATGGCCAGGGGCCCTTGCCGGGTCCAGGCGCACAAAGTTCTTGCTGCCGCGCCACACAAAGCTGTCGTCGGTGATAACATCCTTCAAAAAGTAGAAGGCGTCCTCGGCAAGGCCGAGCTTTGACATGTTGATTTCGACAAAGCCCTCCTGCACGTTGTCCATGTCCATGTTGCACACGCAAAGGATAATGTCCTCGCCCGACTTTTTGGAGTAGACCATCAGCTGATCGTTTTGCGCGTAGTGGAATTCGAGGTTGTCGTATTCCTGCATGGCGACATGTTCCTGGCGGGCTGTATTCACACGGCGCACGAAGTCCTGGATGCCGGGGCCCGTCCAATTATGGACCTTGTACTGGTACTTTTCGCTATCGGCAAGTTCTTCCTTGACTGGGCTCGGGATGTTCTCGCACAGTTCAAAGCCGTTGTACATGCCGGTGAGGCTCGAGAGCGTCGCCGCAAGGAAGTAACGCTGCTTGAAGGCGTTCGGTCCCTTGTAGGCCAGGTACTTGGGGAAAATGTCGGGTGTCGTCGGGAAGAAGATGCCGCGCATGTATTCCTTGGCATCGCTCTGCGTGAGTTCCTTGAGGTACTGCTCGAATTCCCACTTGGCGCTACGCCAGGCAAAGTACGTGTAGCTCATGTCGAAACCGCTCTTGGCCAAACGGTGCATCATCTTCGGGCGAGTGAACGCCTCGGCGAGGAACACGAGTTCCGGGCGCTTTTCCTTCACGTCGGCGATGAGCCATTCCCAGAACGGGAAAGGCTTGGTGTGCGGGTTGTCGATACGGAAGATTTCAATTCCCTTGTCGGCCCAGAACAAAATAATGTTCTCGATTTCCTGCCAAAGAGCCTTGTAGTTGTCGTTGTAGTAGTCGAACGGGTAGATGTCCTCGTACTTCTTCGGCGGGTTCTCGGCGAACTTGATGCTGCCATCGGGTTCGTGGTAGAACCATTCCGGGTGCGACTTCACATACGGGTGGTCCGGGCTGCAGTTGAGGGCGATGTCCAAAGCCAGGCGGAGTCCCTTGGCACGGGCCGTCTTGGCAAAATGTTCAAAGTCCTTCATGGTCCCGAGTTCGGGGTCCACGTCGTAGTGGCCGCCGTTCTTGTTACCCACGGCATAGGGGCAACCCGGTTCCAACGGCTTGCCCTTCTTGTCGGTCTTGGCGTGCAGGGCGTTGTTTGCACCCTTGCGGTTGGTAACACCAATCGGGTGGATGGGCACCAGGTACACGGTATCGAATCCGAGGTCGGCGATGTAGTCGAGCTGACGTTCGCAATCCTTCCAGGTGGCGCTCTTCTTGGGGTCGGTCCCCTGGCTCTTGGGCCACATCTCGTACCAGGTGCCCACGCGGCTGTATACAGGGTCCACACGGAGGCGCATCACCGGGCTCTCCGTCGGCACATCCTTGGGCTCCTTGGTCCAGGCGCAAATCTTGTATTCGTAATAGCCAATGTTGCCCACGGTGAACGAGCCTTCCCAAAGGTCGTTATCCACAAAGTGCATGGGAGCCTTCTCCCACTTCTTTTTGGAGACGTGCCTGTAGAAAATGGCGGCATCGTACTTTTCGTGGCTGTGGCGGAAAATGTCGGCCTGGAGCGTCACGGTGTCGCCAGGCTCGCGCTTGATCATGAATCGGCCGCCCTCGATGTTCGGGCGAATGTTCTCGATAACGAGATTTTCTTTAAGAGTTGGAATAATAGCCATACGGTATAAAAATTAGAAAGAAAAACCGCCGGTGGAAACCGGCGGCATTCAAAGTCGTTAGTGTCGGCACTAATCGCGGTCGGCGCGCTTGCGGGCCTTCTCTCGTTCACGACGGCGCTTTTCGGTATCGTCCGGGAAGAATTCAGGCAGGGAATAACCGATGGTCACGCCAAAGACAATACCCGTCTTGCTCATGCCGTCCTTGTTCTCGACTCGGGACGCATAGACCTTTTCTTGAGAGGTCCTGGAGTCTTCCGTTTCAGCATAGTCGGGACGGGCATCCTCGGACTTGCCCAAATCGGGAGCATAGTACATACCCACGGAGAACTGCAGATAATACCACTCGTTGGTCATGTAGGCAATGAGGAGGTCGAACTGGAAGCCATTCACGATGATAATCTTACGAAGACCGTCGTTATCAGGAGTAATGTCGTGATCGAAGTAGACTGTACCGTAGGAGGCGGAGAAGCCCAAGTGCATGGGGTTCTTGGGGAACAGGTAATAGTTGATACCGACCTTGTAGCCCGTACCGCCCTCCAAGTCCCAGTATTCAAATTCCGTATCGGTGCCCTTGGGGAGGAATCCGAATGAACCGAACAAGCCCACATGCCAGCGGGTAATGTACTCGGCACCGGCGCCAAAGCCCATGCCCATACCCGTCTCGCCCATGAACGGCATACGGGAGCCGAGACCGATTTCGAGAATCAAGCGGTCCTTGAGCCAGTCACGACGGCGTTCCGAGTTCGCGTATTCATCGGCACGCTGTTCTTCTTCAAACTTTTTACGGCTAAGCATGTCCTCTTTTTGAGCGCGGGTCATGCCAGCATCTTCGGCATCGGCAAACTCATCAGCGTCGTCAGCGGTCGCCATCGAAGCACCACTGGAGCCTTCATCATCGGATTCCTGGGCAGCCGGAGCAGAATTGGCATCCACAAAGCCGCTTTCATCAAACTCATCGTCGTCTTGAGCCCAAGCGAGGAACGCCGACATGCAAAGAACCAAACACAGTTTTTTAAACATTAAAAGCCTCTAATTATATAGTCGTTTAGGAATATAACTTATTATCCGGTTTTTATCCAAAATTTGTGATGTAAAAGTTGATTTATCTAGCCTAAAAACCGCCATTTTTGGGAAAAAGCAACCTTTTTCGCCCGTTATTCCACCTTCACCAACTTGGCCTTGATGGAGCCCAGGGCTATCTCGCACTGCATGAGGACCGGGATCCGTTTGTCGTCATCGGTGAACCAGATAAAGATCCTGCCCTTGGAGTTGAAGATTCCGTCGCCGTCGAGCACTGGTTCCACCTTGACCGTATTGAACGAACCGAGGGCGGTCTTCATCTTTTCGCGACCGTGGACCAGCACCTTTAGTTCGTATCTTTTTTTGCCGCTGACCGCTGAGAAACGGGAAGTGTCACCCACGGTGAGCGGCATGGTCCTGACCAGGTAGAACGCCGACATGATACTGTGCTCCAGTCCCTGGATGGCGACCGCCGTATCGGCGGAACGCTTAACGATATGTTTCACCGGGTCCTTGAAGACCGTGTCGGAGAGCCACGCCTTTTCGCCCTTGCGGTCGAAACGGATAATCGACTTGTTATGGAAGCTCCCCTCATGGAGCGACTTGCGGAACACCTCGGTCATAAGACCCTTGTTGCGCACACGGGTGTAGATGGTGTCGTTGACCGGATAGATTTTGTTGATGGTCTTGTTACCGGTCGCAAACGTCAAAAATTCCGTCTTGCCGTCCTTGGCGGGTTTGACCTCGAGCGAAGCGGATCCCGCAGTAATCGGGCCCCAGCACAAGTCAAATTCCAGGCGTTCGCCCTTCATCCACGGGGCTTGGACTTCCGGCAAGTTCGGTTCACCGGCATAGGCGAAAGACAGCGCAAGGAGCAGCGCGGAAAAAAGACGAAAGAGCACCGCTATCCCTCAATATCCCCGAGGCCCTTGCGGTAGGCGACGAGCTTCTCGCGGACGCTTGCATCAGAGAGGGCGACGATGTGGGCGGCGAGGTAACCGGCATTCTTGCCGTTGCCGATGCCGACCGTGGCCACCGGGATTCCCGGGGGCATCTGCACGATGGAGTGCAGGGCATCGACGCCGTTGAGCGGGCCGCCGGCGCAGGGCAGGCCGATAACGGGAAGGATGGTGTGCCCTGCGAGCACGCCCGGGAGGGCTGCAGCGAGGCCTGCGACACCGATGAGGACCTGGAGGCCTCGCCCGGCGGCTTCGCGAGCATACTTCGCGGTGGCGTTCGGGGTGCGGTGTGCGGAAAGGATGTTGTATTCCCACACGATGCCAAAACTGTCGAGCACCGCGGTGATCTTGTCTACAGTTTCCTGGTCGGACTTGCTACCCGCAACGATACCGACCTTTGCATTTTCTTTCAAATCCATTTTATTACCTCTTATTTACCCATCTTAGCGAGACGGGCCAAACCCTTCTTGCCGATGTCCTTGCGGTAGAACTTGCCTTCGAACTGGACCTTCTCGCAAGCGGCATACGCCATGTTCAAAGCGGACTGGAGCGTTTCGCCATGGCCCACCACACCGAACACGCGGCCACCGTTCGTGACCAGCTTGCCGTCGGCCATCTTGGTACCGGCGTGGAGCACCTGGGCGCCGTTCTTTTCGGCTTCTTCAATGCCCGTGACAACTTTCCCCTTTTCGTAATGGCCGGGATAACCCTTGCTCGCAAGCACGACAATGGCTGCAGAGCCCTTCGGAGCCTTCGGGGCACCGAGCTTTGCGAGTTCGCCCTTTTCGGCAGCATCGAACAACGCGAGCACATCGCCGTCGTAGAGCGGGAGCACAATCTGGCATTCGGGGTCGCCCAAGCGGCAGTTGTATTCCACGACCTTCGGACCCTTTGCCGTCACCATGATGCCCACGTAGAGCACGCCCGTGTAGGGCTTGCCTTCGGCGGCCATGCCCTTGAGGGTCGGTTCGATAATCGTCTTCTTCACTTCGTCGAGGAGTGCGTCGGTCACCACCGGAGCCGGGCTGTAGGCGCCCATGCCACCCGTGTTCGGGCCCTTGTCGTCATCAAAGACGCGCTTGTGGTCCTGAGCAGAAGAGAGAATCACATAGTCCTTGCCGTCGCAAACCACGAAGATGGAGGCTTCTTCACCGTCCATGAATTCTTCAATCACGACCGTCTTGCCGGATTCGCCGAACACGGCCTTGTCGCCGAGCATTTCCTCGACAGCGTCGTTCGCTTCTTTGTCGGTCATGCAGACGATGGCGCCCTTGCCCGCAGCGAGGCCCGATGCCTTCACCACGATCGGAGCCGGGTGTTCGGCGAGGAACTTCTTGGCGGCGGCGAGATCGGTGAAGGTCTCGAAGGCGGCCGTCGGCACGTTGTACTTCTTCATGATATCCTTGCTGAAGGCCTTGGAGCCTTCGAGCGCGGCAGCAGCCGCAGTCGGGCCGAAAGCACGCAGCCCGCGACGACGGAATTCGTCCACCACGCCCGCGACCAGCGGAATTTCGGGGCCGATGACCGCGAGGTCAATCTTTTCGGCAACCGCGAGGTCAGCGATCGCCTTCGGGTCGGCCACGTCGACCGGCACGCACTTGCCGAGGTTAGCCATGCCCGGGTTGCCCGGAGCGCACACGAGAGTGTCGCACAGCGGCGACTTCTTGACTGCAAGAGCGATGGCATGTTCGCGACCACCGCTACCAACGACGAGAATATTCATAAGCGAGTCCTTATACTTGTACGGGGGATAATTTAGAAAAAAGCCTCATCCAAAATTTGGGGTTCCAGCTCTTTTCCACAAATATCCACGAGGCTGCGTTTTCGAAATACCTAGTTTAGCAGTCAACATTCTATATTTGACGCGAACTTTCAACCCCGAGACACGTATGGAAGAGACTTTCAAGACTAAAGGCGTTTGCGCTACGACGATCCAGTTTACGCGCGATGGCGACAAGATACGCAACATCCGCTTTACGGGCGGATGCAACGGGAACTTGAAGGCGATTGCAAAGCTCTGCGAAGGCATGAGCGCCGAAGATATCGCGGCAAAGCTCTTGGGCAACACCTGTGGCGGGAAGCCGACTTCGTGCGCCGACCAGCTCGCCCGCGCCGTCCTCGGGAAAGAAGCGTAATGTCTTAAACATTACCGTTTCTTGAATATGACGATTTCAGCGCCAGCGCTTGAGCGTCGGGAAGTACTTGCGAAGCTCCGCCTTGTATTCTTCGCGGGTCAGGCTTTTGCCTGTATTCTTGTTGAATTCATCGACGAACTGCGAGCAGAATTCGACCATCTGTTCCATGTTGAAGTCGCCGGTGAAGGCGCCGTCTTTATAGCAGTAGATGCAATATTCCTCGTTCTTGCTGCCGTCGGCGTTTGTGCCCAATATTTCCGGCGTGAGCGGCATTCCGCAGCTCTGACAAAATTTCATTTCCATAGGTTCTCCTTTATTTAATACATACACAAATGTACACCATTCTAGCGACTCTGTCAAGCCCAAACTGTTTTTTTACAGCGCCTTCACAATCGGTTTCAGGGTATCAAAATTCACGAAGTCCACTTGCTTGCCATAGGTGGCGATGAGGGTATTTAAAAAACTAAATTTACGCCCGTTTTCAAGGTAATACATGGGCGTTTCAAAGACAAACATCGATATGCTGAACGGGCCCCTCGGGAGAAAAATCCTGAGGTTTGCCATCCCTATTGCCTTGAGCAGCATTTTCCAGCAGATGTTCAACCTGGCGGACGTCGCCGTGGTGGGGCAGTTCGCGGGCGACAAGGCGTTGGCAGCCGTGGGAGCGAACACGTTCGTCATCAACATGCTCATCAACCTGTTCGTCGGAATTTCCGTGGGTGCGAACGTGGTGGTGGCCAATTCCATCGGCGCGCGCAGCTACCGCTCCGTGACCCGCAGCGTCCACACGTCGGTGATGGTGGCGTTCTTCAGCGGGATATTCCTCTCGTTCGTGGGAATCTTTTTTGCAAGGCCGATTCTTGAACTGATTTCAACGCCCGAAGATGTTTTGGACATGGCGGTACTTTACCTGCAAATCTACTTTGCCGGCATGCCCTTCGTGATGATTTACAACTTCATCGCCGCCATCCTGCGCAGCAAGGGCGATACAAAGCGGCCGCTTTATGTGCTCATGGTGGCGGGAGCCGTCAATGTGGCATTGAACCTGATTCTTGTAGCGGGCTTTGGCATGGGTGTATCGGGCGTTGCGATTGCGACGGTCATCGCCAACGTCATCAGCGGGATTATCTTGTTCTACATGCTCCTGCACGAGGTGGGGCCTTTCAAACTAGAGTTCTGGAAATTGCGCGTGACGCCCTTCTTCTTGAGCCGCATCTTGCGCGTGGGGCTGCCGACGGGGCTTCGCGGCGTCGTATTCTCGTTCAGCAACGTGTGCCTGCAATCGGCCATCAACAGCCTCGGTTCTGCGACAGTGGCGGCCTCGTCCATCGCGCTCAACTACGAATTCGTGGTGTATTACTGGCTGAGTTCGTTCTCGCAGGCCTGCGTGACCTTCGTGGGACAAAACTTCGGCGCAAAGAACATGGAACGCTGCCGCCGCACGGTCCGCTGGACACTCCTGCTCGGCTGCTCCACCACCATCGTATTGAGCGCTCTCTGCTGCATTTTCGCAAGGCCCATGCTGAGCGTGTTCACGTCCAATACCGAGATCATCGAAATCGCATCCATCCGTATGTACGTGGTGGTGGGGCTCTTGGCCATCAACGTCTTCTTGGACGTATTTTCGGGCGCGCTTTCGGGAATGGGCAAGTCCCTACCGCCGGCGCTCACCTGCATGGTTGGCGTCTGCGGCATCCGCATCCTCTGGGTAATTTTCGTATTCCCCAAGTACAACTCGTTCGCCTCGCTGATGGTCGTCTACCCCGTCAGCTGGGTCATCACGATTGCAGTCATCGTGGGGATATATTTCTACAACATTAAACGGCTAAAATAGATCCTTCGCACGCTACGCGTGCTCAGGATGACAACTTCGTTGTCATTTCAAGAACAGCGAAAGCTTGCCAAAATCAAGAATCGTGATGAACACGAAGAAACTGATGAAGAACGCCGACGCCACGTTCTGGATAATCGACTGCGTCTTTATGCTCAAGGGCTTGCCGCGCAACTTCTCGATTCCGAGGAACATGAGCAGGCCACCGTC
The DNA here is from genome assembly GCF_900141705.1 of Fibrobacter sp. UWP2. NCBI lineage: Bacteria > Pseudomonadati > Fibrobacterota > Fibrobacteria > Fibrobacterales > Fibrobacteraceae > Fibrobacter > Fibrobacter sp. UWP2. Next base: position 18,492 of record NZ_FQYM01000011.1, on the reverse strand, counting down.
GGTAATCGCGAGCGGAAGCAGGTTCATTACGCCCAGGTTGATGCTGATGAGCGCAAGGAGCATCAGGAAATCCTGGAAGCCGCTCATCCACACATTCCCCATTACGGCGACGATGGAAACCGGACCGCTAAAGGCGTCAACCTTCACGTGCCCTTGGAACATGCGTTTGAAATAGCGGAAAATACTCGTGGTCATCTTTAGGCTGGTGGAGCACGTTTTTTCGAGCGCCTCCACAAAACTGCGCTTGACCAGGTGCGTTTCGCGGAACAGCACGTAGCCCATCTGGATGCCAATCATGTAGCGCTTGTACTCTTCATTGTAAGAGGGGGTCAGGCCCATGGAGAGCGTATCGCCACCGCGAATCACGGTCACCTTCACCTCAGCCCCTTCGGAACCGTCAATTTGCCGCACCACCTCTTCGTAGCGGGAGATGTGTTCACCGTTGATCTCGAAAATGGTGTCGCCCTCGGCAATGCCCGCCGCAGCAGCCGCAGAGCCTTCCACCGGAGACTGACGCACAATCACGCGGTTACGTGGGTAAATACCGATATCGCCAATGCCCATCTTGATGGGGTTGCCACTGGAATCCTGCGCCGGCACCACCAGCTCTTGCGGGACTACCGTAATGGAGATCGGTTCGCCGCCGCGATGGACTTCGAGCACGACCTCGGCTCCCAGACTCACGCCAATCTTTTCGCGGAAATCGTCCCAGCCCTGCGTCGGCTCTCCGTTCATGGCGGTAATGGTATCGCCCGGTAAAATGCCTGCGACCTCAGCAGAGGATTCACTCGCCACAAAGCCGACAATCAAATTCTTTGTCGAGGGCTCCTGCACCCCGACCATGTACAAGACAACCAGTAGTACAAACGCGAAGGCGATATTTACAAACGGGCCCGCAAATGCAATCGCCGCCCGGGCGCCAACGGACTTGCCCACAAAATCGCGGTCCGACGGCAGTTCCCCCTCTTCGATAGTGTCGGGGTTCTCGCCCGCCATCGCCACGTAGCCACCAAACGGGATTGCAGAGATACAATACTCTGTTTCGCCCTTCCTAAAGCGGAACAGTTTTTTACCAAAGCCAATGCTGAAGGTGTTCACCTTGACGTTATTCCACTTGGCGACCAGGAAGTGACCAAGTTCATGGATAGTCACCAAAAAGCTGAGCGCCAAGAGGCCGAGAATGAACATCAAAGCATTGTCCAAAATAGTTTCCATCGTATTGGCAAATTAGAAAAATGATTGACCGTTATGCCTCGGGGGGTTGTGTAGGCATGAAGTTAAAACCCAATGGGCCTGAGTGACCAGGGGTACTACTTGCCTGGAGCAGGTTCGCATGGTGGCGGAGTTTCACGGATTCCATACGCGGAGCGGTGTACTTTTTCTTGTCCATATTCTTGTCCTTTTTATTTGATAATGACTCTTTGGCCGTCGTGGTAGTAGACGCCCTTGGCAGAAGGCTTGGTAGTGCCAAGCAGGCGACCGTCAACGCTATACCACTTGCCGTTAGCAAACCTGCCAATGGAACCGGTGCGGGTATCAAGCGTGCCAATGACCATCGTACTCCCGTCACCGTCCAAAATGCGGACCACGATGCGTTCTGGGAGAGTTCCATCCACGGAGTTCGCTGGGGCAGGGCGTGCCGACGCACGAGCGGGAGCCTGAATGCGTTCCAAGTACGCTCGCATCGGGGCTATCGAGGCGCCGGCTTCGACCCGCACAAACTGCCCTGCCTTGACACCGGGTGCTGGCGACGCCGCAAATCCGTATGTCAAGCCCAAGCCAGCATCGTCATCCTGCCAATCCCGGAAACCATAAGTGCCAATAAAGTTCCAGCCATCCGAAGCAAAGCCATACGTCGATTCCGTGTTGGGGACAAGGCTCGAGACATTTGCAAAGGCAAGCTGACCGTCAGCGGCAGGGTTCAGCAAATATGGCGTGTTCGCAGCAATCATGTCGCCAGCAGCAAGGGGCAACATATCTGCCTCCCAAACGCCGGTCGTGGCATTGCGGCTGACGCCGCGGAAGCGGTAGAACGCCGCACCAGAAACATCGCCAACCTTCACGCTAAACGGGAATATGGCCGTGGCAAACACTTTCGCAGAGAACTCACGGTTAAACGAGACCGAGCTCACAGGAATTTCGGTCGGGATAATCACCGAGGAGGAGCCGCCATCAAGCGTGGCGGCAGAGCCATTGAGGGCGAGTCCGCTAACCGGGTACAACGCGCCCGTGCCAATAGCCGTAATATCGGAACTATTCAAAGTTCCCGAATAGATTTTGCCTTGGGAATACAGTTGCTTTCCAGGAGCGACTCTCACCACGGTATTGTCGTCCATATCGTAGTCGGAGAGGTGGAGCACATCGCTTGCAAGGGTCCAGTCAAGCTTTACGGAAGGAACCGCAATAAGATTCACAGCGATGTTTTGACTGCTAAAATTATTTTCGCTGATCAAGTTACCCGCATCCTTTCCATTGACCTGGACCGGAACGGAACCAAGGTCCACGGCGGTCTGCGCGTAAACATCCCTTGTACACGATTTATCGGTGCGCAGAGTCATTTTTAAAACGAAGCGGTACTCGGTAGACAAAGTGAATTCCAGGTCGGCCAGGTCCGCGTACGGCGGAATGTCGTCAAAATAGGACGTGTAGGTGGCATTGTCGCGCACCGCGCGAACAGAGACCGCGACGCATGGCGACGGAGCGGCGAGCGTAACGTCGGAAAAACCGGCATCTGCAAAGACTCCATCAACAACCACGCGGATGGTAGGATCGTTCAAAAGGGTATCCACAGAAACAAGTCGGTACGACGCAGTACCGTTGGCAGCAACAATAATGCGGTTCCAATGCGGCACATAGTGGTACACAGTATCTGTAGCCTCAAAAACGGGCTCTACCGGCATGGAACCGGGCTGGACGTGTTGTACATTGATAACGGAGTTGTCGGCATCGAGGAACGTAACTTGATACCCCACCCCAACATTCACAGTCACATTATTGGCGACGCCGTTCACAATCGCATCCTCTGCAAAAGCGCCATTAACGTAAACTGGGAAGGGAAGCCCGGACCGGGACGTTCTCGCATAAATGTCATCTGTGCAAGCAGCATTATCGTCATCTACAGAAACACGCAGTGTAACCTGGTAGTTGCGGGCATGTAAAAAAGCAAAATTTGTAAAGTCGTCGTAGTCCGTCGAGGCAAAGAGATCCTTTATGTGGACAACCGTTGCCGACACGCACGGAGAGGGCGTGGTAATCATCAACGAGGAGACGCCCATATCTTCGGCTCCGTCTAAAACCCCAACGTCAAGATACTGAACCAAAGTGTCAATGGACGCAATGCGGTACGTCGGATTGCCTATCGCAGCAACAATCTCGTTATCCCAGTGATTTACGTAACGGTACATGGAATTGTCGGGAATAATTACGGGGTCCGTCGGCACTGTGCCACCAGGAATTCTTTGTTCTTCAATCAGGTTGCCTTCGTGGTCAAGGAACGTCACCACGCTGGTAGTTGCAAAATGAACTTTCAACTCAGCAGGACGCGCGCCCAACATTACGGCGTAGGCGGGATTACCGTTAAAAAACACAGGGGTCTCCAGGCCGTACTTGGCAGCGAGAACATACAGGTCTTGCGCACAGGAGGAGTTCGCCGTGTCCACAGAGACGTCCAACGTCGCCCAGTAGGTATGCCCTCCTTGGAACACGAAGTCGACTAAATCGTCCTCGGTATACTCCACGTTCGGCACAAAAGAGTCGTCAACAATATGCTTGAATATTGCATTCACACAGGGAGAAGGTGCACCAACCGACGTTGAGGCGGCAATGCCCTCCAGGTCGCTTGGCAGGGTAATATTTACCTCGCGAGCGACCTCAATTGCTTCAGTAGCCTTATAAGTTTTGTTCGCCACTACAGGAACCAAGGGATTATTCCACTCATATACGTACCGGCGCCCATTCTCTTCTTTCACAGGTGCTTTAGGCGTGACTCCTGTAGGATAATACCAATCACTCGCGTTGTAAGGGAGTAATGATGTAACGCCATTCGTATCTAAAAATTTAACCTGATAGATTAGTTCATATGATCTTGGAACATCGGTATAATAAAAATCCAACCTTCTTGTGGCATTCACTGCAATCGAAAACAAGGTATCGGTTGATTTTTCATAGTTGCATTTGTTGGATCCATCGCAAACCAAGACCGAGTCAAAGCGACAAGAACTTGTATCAACAAGCATTGGCAACGCCTTCACAGTCGACCCGTGGGGTACATATACCTGTTGGTATTTTTTAGTAACGAGGTACTGGACCCCTTGGGAATCTTCTATACGAGCGCCTCCTACAAAACCTTCAACCATGTTGGAGTAACCATAACGATTAATCAAATGCTGCCCCATTAAAGAAATACTTGCATTCTTCAGTAGCACAATCTCACCTATGTCCAAAGAATCTTTCGTTTTTGAGCGTACAAGCCAAGCCTTATAGCGGTTTACCCGACCCGGGCGGGGAGCGGCAACAGAAGCACTTATTATGGCATCTGGTTTTATAGTCACAGTTTTTGAAAGACTCCATGCACCTTCATCACTTTGCACATACAGCTTGACCTTGCACGATGTGTTACTGGCAGTACCACAACCGGCAGCGACAGTATCTCCATAATTACCTCCACCAAGATGCAGATATGGAGCAGTATCACCCTCATTATATTCTAGGAGGCCCGGCAAATTAGTAGTAGAGGAATCGTACGTTGTAGTTGTTTCGCCGTGAGTGAATTTGTGAACATACAAGTACGCATTGTAATTATTGTTCACCTTTGTAAAATAAGGTATTCTGTCTATACTTATATCCTTCAGCGAACTTGAAAAACGCGACAGATAATACGTCGCATTATTCGACAAGCAATTACCTGTCGAGATAGATTTCCAGCAATCAAGCTTCATTCCCGGAGGAACAATGGCCAGCGCAGATATTTGTTTATTTACGTCGGGCAGTACCACCGCCGCAGGCATTCCATTAAGCGTCCTTGAAGTTCCAAATACAACATCCCCATAGGTAAGCAACACATTATTAGGCACCGCGATTCGGTAGAGAACAGGGCGTTTGTCATAATTAATGTACCGTATATCGTTTGTCCCGTATTTTAAGGAGAGACGCAACTGGGCGGAATCTGAACCAACAAAGTCATCAACTATTATTTTGACATCGTTTTGCATGGCAGTCATTTGCCGATACGCGCTCCAACTTGACCAGCCTCCCCCTATTGTATGCGAACGACGTTCCAGGATTACATCGTTCGGATTGCCTGCAAAATCGACATGGAGTGTAATGGAGTCCCCTGTTATAAAGTTTTGCAGCCCCAAGGTAGTTGCTGTATCATTTACTCCAAATTCTGCCGATATAACAAAAGGGAACTCGATATCAAAATAATTATTGTAGAGGATATTCCGCTTGCAGTAATTTGTTTCTGCAGTTTCAACATTGGGATGAGTTTGATTATCCGCCCTATAATCCAAGAGAGCCAAACGGACTTTTTTAAATCCTGCATCACGAGCCGCCTCATACCATTCCTTGAGCAGGGCCGACATATCTACTCTTTTTAATGGTTCGCCAACGACTCTAAAGTCAATTGTAGACTCCATCAACTTGGTCGACTCACTGTGTGTCCCCTCAGTTTTTTTAAAATGCCCGTAATCATTCGTTTCGCAACCATTCAAGGGGTAACCGAATGGCGTCGTCATAGCCTTACTATAAAAAGTGGTGGTCTCGTCCACCCCATAAAGGTCATAAACCAATTGGAATAATATGCCGCGGGAGTCGTTAGTATACATCGCCAAAGTTTTCGGGGGGTAAAAGTTCAGGTTGAACGCGCCTCCGTCAAAAAGAACATCCTTTGGCGACACGCACTCGCCGTCAACACAAACGGAATTGTTTTCTTTTTTATACGTATAGTATACACCATCCGACTCAATAGTGTACTGTTCGGCAAAAACGCTAGTGGCAAGCGTCGTCACCCAAAGGCAGCATTTAAGGATCTTTGCCATTGAAAAAGACATAGACTTCTCCTTCCGAAAAAAGTCTTTGTAAATATATATTACCGCCAGCAACGCTGTCAATACGGGATACAATCCCCAAAACGCTCCACCAGCCTAACGAGGCCCAGCACAGGGAGTTTTCGCAAAAAAAACGATTTCGGCTTACTTCAAAAAGCCTTCCGTCATACGGCGGGCTTCGGCGTCGGCTTCGAGAACCTGATCAAGCGTCAAGCGGCCCGTCACAGTCGGGGCCTTCTGCATGACCATCTCCACATACTTGGGGATGTCGGTGAACTTGAGGTTCCCCTTGAGAAAGCGGTCCACGAGCACCTCGTTCGCGGCGTTCATCATGGAAGGCACGATACCGCCACGGCGACCCGCCTCAAAGGCAAGCGCAAGGCAGCGGAACTTGTTAAAGTCCGGTTCAAAGAACGTGAGCTTTGCAAGCGTCGGGAGGTCGAGGCGCTTGGTCTCGAGCGGCAGTCGGTCGGGCCACGTGAGCGCCACCTGGATGGGGATGCGCATATCGGGCGCGCCGAGTTGTGCCATGAGGGAACCATCGCGGAACTGCACCAACGAATGCACCATCGACTGCGGGTGCACGACAACCTTAATTTGTTCATAGGGAATGTGGAACAGGAAGTGAGCTTCCAAAACCTCAAGACCCTTGTTCATCATGGACGCGGAATCGATCGTAATCTTCTTGCCCATGCTCCACACCGGGTGATTCAGGGCGTCGGCAACGGTAATGCCCTCGAATTTTTCGATGGGCCATTCGCGGAAGGGGCCTCCAGAAGCGGTGATTTCCAAAAATTCAACTTCGCTTTCGCGCTTGCCGCCTTCGAGGCACTGGAAGATGGCGCTGTGTTCGGAATCGATTGGCGTAATGAACGACTTCGGGTTTTCTGCAAGCTTGTCCCAAATGACGGGACCCGCCATGACCATCGTCTCTTTGTTCGCGAGGGCCACGTGCTTGCCGTGTTCAATGGCGGTAATGGTCGGGAGGCAGCCCACCGCACCCATGAGCGCGTTGATGATGATATCGGCCTTCGGGTCGGCGGCGAGTTCGCACAGGCCTTCCATGCCGGCGAGGACCTTCATGCCGAGAATCCCTTCAAGTTCCTTCGCGGCGTTCGGGTCGAACATGCACACGCGTTCCACCTTGTACTTGCGCACGATTTCGGCAACCTTCTGCACGCTACTGTTCGCGGCGACCGCATACAAGTTAAAAATGTCGGAATGTTGCAGGATGACATCGACGCTGGACGTACCGATGGAGCCTGTGGCACCGAGAAGGACGACGTTTTTCATAAAATGCCTCTTTTGTTTTTTCAAAAAATAGAAATTAATATTTGGGCTTTCCACGTGGATTCGGCAATTGTCCACACATCTACTAAAATTTACAGACGCATTCGACATTTTTAGATTATTTTAAAAACGGGTAATGGTTATGGACTCGAAGGAGGTGCGCTATGCGCATGCGCTTTTCGGGTGTTTTAGCGGCGTCGATAATCGCCGCTGGGGTGTTCTGGAGCTGCTCGGAATCTTCCGACGGCGTTTCTGTTCCAGAGGGTGAACTCTCTTCCAATTCATTTGCAGGCGATACAGGCAGTAATCCGGGAGACGAACTGTCCTCGGGAGGGATGCCCGCAGTTTCTTCGGGAGAACTGCCCGCGACCTCATCGGGCGCGGAGCCGACAAGCGCAGGCTCGGCGCCCAGCTCGAGCACGAACATTGCAGGCTCGAGCGGGAACGTTCCCGGCAGTTCGGGCGGTTTCGGGCCCGGCAGTTCAAGCAGCACCGGCGCGGGTTCTGAATTTACCTACGTTGCACCGGCCACCTTCTCCGACACCGTAAACGGCGCGGTATTCAGCATGGTGTATGTCACGGGCGGCACGTACACGCGCGGATGCGACAACTGCCCCGATCAAGACAGGATTTACGAGGCTCCTTCGCACAAAGTAACCGTAGATGCCTACCACATTGCGAATACCGAGGTCACCATCGCGCAATGGAACGCGGTAATGGGCGGCAAGAAGAACGCCTGGGAATCGGACAAGGCTCCCAAAATCGGCGTGAGCTGGTTCGACGCAAACAGTTTCGCCTGCAAGCTGGGGCAACTGACCGGCCACCAGTACCGACTTTTGACCGATGCCGAATGGGAATTCGCGGCACGCGGCGGCAAAGACGGCGTTGCCGACAATTTCAAGTTCTCCGGCAGCAACAGCGTCGATGACGTGGCATGGTATTCCGAGAACAGCGGCGGCAAGGCGCACGACGTAGCGACCAAGAAGCCGAACAAACTCGGGCTCTACGACATGAGCGGCAACTCGTGGGAATGGGTCTACGACTGGCTCGTAGGCTATACCGCGGGCGAAAAGGTGAATCCGGTGCAACTCACGGGTAGCGGGAACAAGACGCGCCGCGGCGGGAGTTACGGCGAACCGGCGGAATTCGCGCGGGTGAGCCGTCGCGCCATCCGCAGCCGCGATGGCGCCGCCGATATGGGATTCCGTCTAGGCGCATCAACAGAACTCCCGCCGGGAATGCTCAGCCCCTGCGAAGCAGCGAACCCCTCGGCAGCCGCCTGCGAGGGCGACAAGAATCGCGACTGCCGCCTGATTACCGCAGCCGACGAGGCCTGGATAAGCGATGACTATACCGTCGTCATCGGTGAAGACGGCAACGCTGCAGTATCGGGATTCCCGAACGTGTCGGGGCAGTGGTACACGCTCAACAACCGCAGTTTCAATGTCGTTACCAAAACAGGCACCAAGACATACGCCTACTACATATTCAGCCAAGACGAAATGACCATGATCAGCGACGACGGCATTCCGTACCGCCTGTACCGCCGCTCCATGAGCGAGGCGAAAAACAAGGTCACGCTCACGTCCGTAAGTAACCCGAAAACGCTGGCCGAATTGATCGCCGCGGTAGAACCCGAACGCCTCGTAACCGACGAGCAGCTCGCCCACCCCGACACGAGCGTACGCGACCCGCGCATCGCCGCCGCTAGCGGATACACCTGGTTTTTTGACGGCCGCTGCTGCGGGGGCAACCACAAGTACCGTTTCCACTTGGACAAGAGCGGTGACGCCGAATTCGTGGTGATGGACTACGACGACACGCATCACGAGAACATACTCGCGAAGGGCCGCTGGTTCACCGTCGGGAACATCGGGCTCCACATCGTACTGAACGGCAAATATTTCAATTACCTCTACACCGCGGGCGAACGCACCATGAGCTACAGCGAGTACATGCCGGCAGGGCCCATCTTCTGCCACATCTCGTTCCAGAGTTACGAACGCGGCGACTTCCGCATTTTCAACAAGACCGTATTCGATGACAATATCAAGCGCCCACGCGGATTCAACGGAGAAAACCCGGTGTACGAAGCGGGCGAATACCAGTGGGGTTCATGATGCGAGCCTCCACTCTTGCCATCTTCACTGCAGGCGCACTCATCGCCTGCAACGATTCGGGCTCGTCGTCTACCGATGTTATACAAGCCGAAATTGAATCAAGCGCAGCCGACCTTGACATTTCTGACTCCGATAAATTGTTTGGGGGGTCATCTGCGCAAGATTCACCGGAAGGGTCGTCGGCCGCCATGTCGTCTTCCTCCCTTCCGGTTTCTTCTTCCAGCGGGCATTCCTCTCCCGCTTATTCTTCGTATTCTGACCCGGTGGCAGAATCCTCTTCATCGGAGGAGCTCCTTCCGGAATCCTCGAGTTTCGCAGGTTCTTCGAGTTCCGCGCCACACGTAGCCGCAGAAATCCCGCTCGACAAGGACGGCTTCGCGACGGTCGCTGACGTTTACAAGAGCCTCGCTCCCGACGAAAAAGCCGTGTTCGTCATACGTCACTCCGAACGCGAAGACGCCGTGACCATTGAGACGGAACTCACCGCAAATGGCGTGAAGATGGCGCAAGACTTGGGCGCAACGCTCAAGAGCGACGAGGAATTCAGCTACATCACCTCGGGATTCGTGCGCACGAACGAGACCGCGAACAACATATCGAAAGGGCGCGGCGAAGCGAGCCTCCCGAAGCTCATCACAAACTACGACATCACCGGCAACTGGTTCCTGAAAATCTCTGCAGACGAACTGGCACAGTACGCGACAAATCTTGGCATGCAGGGAAGTTCCGTAGAACTCATGGCCCATTGGGCGTACGGCGATCCCTACCCCGACGCACTTTACGAACTTGAGCCACGCGCGCAGGAGTTCATGCAGTCCGTAATTCTCAAGAACCTGCCCAAGTGGAAACGCGTGAGCATCATGGTGTCGCACGATATTTTCGTGATGCCCTTGGCCGTGTTCGGTTCCGAAGGCAAGGTCGCGCTCAAGTACTACGAGGACTATCACTGGATCAACTATATCGCAGGGCTCGCCGTCATCATTGACGGTCAAAACAACCTGCGGTACGTTCCTGTAAAAGGCGCGGATTCAGGAGTTATCGACTATCTCGCCATCTACATGGCGGAACACGGTTACGGCGGTTACAAGAAATAAGCAGTCGCGTTATGCGATCTGTTTGAGGAAATCGAGCACCAGGTAGAGTGCGGGAGCCGCGAGGTAGAAGGAATCGCAGCGGTCAAGCACGCCTCCGTGACCCACGAACAAGTTACCGGAATCCTTCGTGCCGCTCCAACGCTTAAGGGCGCTCATCAAAAGGTCGCCCGCCTGGCCCGCGACAGTGAGCAGCACGCCGATTGCAATGGCTACACCCCAGTTGAAATTGATATTGAAGCTGGAGAGAGCCGCACTGCACTTGACCCAGTAGGCCACCCACGCGATAGTCGCGATGGAACCCGCGATGCTGCCTTCCCAAGTCTTCTTGGGGCTGATGCTCGGGGCAAACGGGTGCCTCCCGAAGGGGCCCTTGCCTGCCGCAAACTTTCCGAAGAAATACGCCACCGTGTCACAGAGCCACATGGATGTCATCACGAGGATAAACGGATAGCAGTGTTCAAAACCCTGGCCGTTGCCCATCATGAGCACGTTCATGCCACCCCAGAGCCCGATATAGAGCGGGGCACCAAGCTGCATCACGAGCCACGGGAACAAGTGGTCAATTTCCACCTTCTTGTAGGCCGCAGCGATATAGACTGCAAAAATCACGAGGAACGTCATGCCCACCACATACGGCACCGCGGGCAGCTCGAAGTAGCCGCCCTTCGAAAGAGTCCACGCAAGCGTGAGTGCAAAAGCGGAGGCAAACGAAAGGAACCGCACGTCAGGGCCCTTGTACATCTTGGAAGCCATCTTGGCCCATTCCCAGGCAGCAACGCCCGCAAGAAAGCACATGAGGCCAATACGGCTGTAGTCGCAGAACCAAAGCAGGAAAAATACCAGCGGAATCGCGATCACCGCGGTCAAAATGCGTTGCGTCAAATTATTCATCGAGCACCTTCCCAAAACGGCGTTGACGAGTCTTGTAGAACTCCACCGCCTTCATAAATTCTTCCTTGGTAAAGTCGGGCCACAGCGTATCGGTCACATAGAACTCGCTGTAGGCAGCCTGCCACAGCAGGTAGTTCGAGAGTCTGAATTCGCCGCCCGTGCGAATGATGAGATCCGGATCAGGCGCTCCCTTGAGGTAGAGGTTCCTCGCGAACACATTCTCGTCAATGTCGTCCACCTTGATTTTGCCCGCGGCCACATCGGCGGCAATGGCCTTGACTGCATGGACAATCTCTTGACGCGCGCCATACGAAATGGCTAGGTTCAACTGCATACCGGTATTGTTCGCCGTAACGTCGATGGCCTCCTGGAGCTTGGCGCGGGGCTTCTCGGGAATGCGATTCATGTCGCCAATCACGATGAGCTTCACGTTCTTTTCCATGAGGTCCGGGATTTCCTTGATGACCATCTCGATGAGAAGGCCCATGAGGTAGTCCACTTCCTTGGAGGGGCGGCCCCAGTTCTCGGAACTGAACACATAGAGCGTCATGTGTTCAAGCTTGAGGTTCACCCCCACCTCGACGGCATCGATGGTCGCCTGGGTCCCCTTGCGGTGACCCAAAAAGCGCTCCAGGCCGCGGTTCCTGGCCCAGCGCCCGTTGCCGTCCATAATGATGGCGATGTGTCGCAGCTGATTTGCCATGGTCAAGCTGAACTAGACTTTGAGGAGGTCCGCTTCCTTCTCGGCGAGGAGGGCGTCAATCTTCGCGATGTACTTGTCGGTCGTCTTCTGGATTTCGTCCTGCTGTTTTTTGACTTCGTCTTCGGGCAGGTCCTTGTTCTTCTTGAGGGCGTCGTTCGCGTCGCGACGGATGTTGCGGATAGCCACACGGCCTTCTTCGGCATGCTTGCGCACGACCTTGGCAAGTTCCTGGCGGCGTTCCTGCGTAAGGATCGGGAGCGTCACGCGGATGCAGTTGCCGTCCTTCATGGGGGTCACGCCGATGTTCGCGGCGAGGATGGCCTTGTCAATCGGGTCCACCAAGGTCTTTTCCCACGGGGAGACCAGCAGCATGCGCGGTTCCGGGACCGAGATCTTCGCCACCTGCGAAATCGGGGTCGGGGTGCCGTAGTAATCCACGCGCACATCGTTCAAAATAGCGGGGCTAGCCTGCCCTGCGCGAATCTTGGAGAATTCACGTTCGGTGGCCTCGATAGCCTTGTCCATTTTCTGTTCGTATTCTGCAGCCATAATAAACCTATAACTAAGTGTGTACCAATGTTCCTAAATTACCTTCAACGGCAGCCTTCGTCAAGTTGCCCTTTTCCATCTTGAACACGAAAATGGGCATATTGTTTTCCATGCAGAGGGCAACCGCCGCGGTGTCCATCACCTTGAGCCCGCGACTGATGACTTCCTGGTAGCTGATGTCGTCAAAACGTGTGGCGCTCGGATCCTTAACCGGGTCGGCGGTGTAGATGCCGTCCACCTTGGTGGCCTTCATAATGACGTTGCATTCGCTTTCGATGGCGCGCAGCGCCGCGCAGCTATCGGTCGTAAAGAACGGGTTGCCGGTGCCGGCGGAGAAAATCACCACAGAGCCGGCCGAGAGCAGCTTGAGCGCCTTGCGACGGTCAAAGAACTCGCAGACGGGTTCCATGCGGATGGCGCTCATCACCACGCTGTCGATTCCCTGCTTGTCGAGGGCGTCCTGCATAGCCAGTCCATTCATCACGGTCCCGAGCATCCCCATGGCATCGCCCTGGGCGCGGTTCATGCCGCCCGCCGACGCCGAAATGCCGCGAACCAGGTTACCACCGCCAATGACCAAGGCGACCTGGACACCCTGGCGGACAATGGAGGCAATCTCACCCGCCATGTCGCTCAAAATAACGTTATCGATTCCATGCCCCGCGGCGCCGGCCAAGGCCTCGCCACTGAGCTTGAGCAAAATTCTCTTAAACTTTGCCATATGTAAACTCCGTGTTTCATCTTAATATAGAAAAAACAACAAAAAAAGTCGCCCCTCACGGGACGACCTTTTTAATTCTTGCGTTTAGACAAAAATTACTTGCCGCGTTCAAAGCGGACGAAGTTCACGACCTTCAAGCTGGAGAGGCCAAGCTGCTTTGCCACGACTTCCTGGAGGTAGTCCTTGACAGAGAGCTTCTTCGGGTTCTTTTCAGCCATGAAGAATTCCTGATCTTCGAGCACGATTTCCTTGAGGACCTTCGCGACACGGCCATCGATCTGGCGCTGCACGAATTCCGGCTTGGTAACCTTGCCGGATTCCTTGGCGGCGTTCTCGATCTGGGCCTTGGCGATTTCCTTTTCCTTTTCGATGGTCTCGGCAGGAACGGAAGCGTCATTCAGGGCGACCGGAGCAAAAGCGGCGGCCTGCATGGCGATGTCCTTGGCGGCAGCCTTGAGAGCGGCCTCGTCGGCGGAGCCTTCGAAGGCGAGTTCGGTAATCACGCCGATCTTGCCCTTCATGTGGCTGTAGATGCCGAACACGGAATTCGGAGCCTTCTTGATTTCGGCGAACTTGCGGAAGTCAATGTTCTCCTGAATCTTCACGAGCACGTCAGCGAGACGGTCGGCAATCTTCACGCCGTCGACGACAGCGTTCTTGAGGGCGTCGACAGAAGAGATGTCCTGGGTTTCAACGGCCTTGACGGCGAGATTCGCGAGAGCCACGAAGTCGTCGTTGTTGGACACCGGTTCGGTCTCGCAAGAGAGTTCGAACGCGGCAGCCCTGTCGGCGGTCTCGACCAGGTAAATGCGGCCTTCGGCAGCGGCCTTGTCGGCACGCTTGGCGGCGACGGCGGCACCCTGCTTGCGGAGGAGTTCCACAGCTTTGTCCATGTCGCCATCGGTTTCGACGAGGACCTTCTTGCACTGCATCATGCCCACGCCGGTCTTTTGGCGAAGTTCGTTAACGAGAGAAGCGGTTATCTGCATATTACTTTTCTTCCTCGCCGTTGTCGAACTTCTTCGGTTCTTCCTTGGATTCCTTCTTGTCAACAGTACGGGACTTGACGTTGGCGGCAATGTAGTCCACAATGAGCTTGAGGGACTTCACGGCGTCATCGTTGGCCGGAATCGGGTAATCCACGAGAGTCGGGTCGACGTTCGTGTCGCAAATGCCAATGATAGGAATGTGCAGGCGACGGGCTTCGGCGACGGCGATCTTTTCGTGGGCGAGGTCGGTCACGACCAAAAGACCCGGGAGGTTCACCATTTCGCGAATGCCACCGAACACGTCAAGGAGCTTGGCGCGTTCGCGGTTCTTGTCGAGCACTTCCTTCTTGGAAAGAGCCTGGAAAGTACCATCCTGTTCCATGGTGTCGATCTTGTCGATCTTCTTGATGGACTTGCGGACGGTCTGGAAGTTCGTGAGCATGCCACCGAGCCAGCGGTTGGTCACGGAGAACTGGTTGCAAGCAGCGGCTGCATCCAGGACGCACTGACGGGCGGTCGGCTTGGTACCGACGAAGAGCACGGTCTTGCCAGATTCGGAGATCTTGGCAGCGGCCTTGGCGGCTTCTTCGAGGAGGTCACGAGTCTTGGAGAGGTTGAGAACGTAGATACCGTTCTTCTCGGCCAAGATGTAGGGTTTCATTTTCGGGTTCCAGCGCTGGGTCTGGTGGCCAAAGTGGGAGCCTGCAGCAAGCAGGTCTTCAACAGAAGGCAAATTAGCCATTGTGTTTTCCTTTTTTATCGGTTAGTACTACCCGGCAAGCAAATAAGCCGCAGAGCGAAGTTCAAATCCAGGCGAACCTGGGGTCTTGGACCGCGCCACCGAAGCGACCCTCGCATACCGGTGATTGAATTGCCCAGATTGCTCCGAGCGGGCGAAAATATAGAAATAAGAGCCATAAAAACAACCCCCCAGAGGCTTCCAAGGGGTTGTTTTCTGGCATTGCACCGGGCTTTTTTATATATTCCCGCCCATGCAACACCTGAACATCTTTTTTGACTGGCTCGCCGCACAGCACGCCGTCGTGCAGCGGCTTTTCGCCATTTTTGCCATCATCGCCATAACCTTCGGGCTCCTGCGGCTGCTCAAGTTCACCCTGAACCATGTCGTAAAGAAGGGCATGGACGAATCGGCGAAGCCGCTCGTCTATTCGCTTTTCTCGTACGCCCTCTACGTCGTCGCGCTCCTCGCCATACTGAAGGCGCTCGACGTCAACACCGCAGGGATCGTCACCATGGTAGGCGCAGCAAGCCTTGCCGTGGGCCTTGCCATCAAGGACATGCTCAGCAACATCGCGGCAGGCATTCTGCTTTTGCTCCTCAAGCCCTTCAAGGCGAAGGACTACATCGAGTGCGGCAAAATCAAGGGGATCATCCTGGGCGTGGGGCTGTTCAACACCACGCTCAAAACCATCGACGGGCTTTTTGTCTCGGCGCCCAACAGCAAGCTCTGGGAGGAGCCCATCGTGAACTTCAGCCGCAACCATTTGCGCAGGCTCGAAATCACCACCGGGATCGACTACGCCGACTCCGCCGACAAGGCAATCGCCATACTGCAGGACCTCGTCAAGGGCGACCCGCTGTTCTTCAAGGAACCTGAACCGCAGTTCTTTGTGTCGAGTCTCCAGGACAGTTCTGTGAACGTGACTTTCCGCGCCTGGATAAAGACCAACGACTACTGGGACGCCAAGTGGAAATACACGGCGCTCGTCAAGGAACGTTTTACCGCCGCGGGAATCGGCATCCCCTTCCCCCAAAGGACCGTGCACATCGTTCACGAGACCATCAAGGGAGCCCCGAGCGACACGGCGAACTATACCAGGGAGGCCTCGGGTATGTCGACGCCCTCCGAACAAGGCCAACCGAATTTTTGATCGAGCAGTTCAAAGAAAAACCCCGGCGCGGAGCCAGGGTTTTTTTGTAATAGCAATTTCGCAGATTAGCGCTTGCTGAACTGGAAGTGCTTACGAGCCTTCTTGCGGCCGAACTTCTTACGTTCAACGGCACGAGAGTCGCGAGTCATGAGGCCTTCCTTCTTGAGGGCGGGCTTGACTTCGGCGTCGTTTGCAACCAGTGCGCGGGAAATGCCGAGACGGACGGCGCCCATCTGGCCGGCGATGCCACCGCCACGAGCGGTAACTTCGACGTCCCATTCTTCGGCGTTGCCAAGGATGGCGAACGGAAGATTGGCAATCATGTTCTGCACTTCAGAGTGGAAGTAATCTTTAAAATCACGACCATTGATAGTGCGCTTGCCGGAACCCGGCTTCAGGATTACGGCGGCGATGGCGTTCTTGCGACGACCAGTGCCGCGGTAGATCTTCTTATTTTTTGCGGTAGCCATGGATTATATCTCCGTTCTAAATTAAAGGTCTACGACTTCGGGATTCTGAGCCGCGTACGGATGTTCCGCGCCGGCAAAGATTTTGAGTTTCTTGACCATCTTGTGGCCGAGAGCGCTGTGCGGGAGCATGCCCCAGATAGCGGCAGTCAGCGGAGCCGTCGGGTCCTTAGCCTTGAGATCGGCAAAGTTGATCCAGCGTTCGCCAGCGATGTGGCCAGTGTGGTGGAAGTACTGCTTCTGCAGTTCCTTGTTGCCGGTAACGACAACCTTGTCGGCGTTGATCACGACAACGAAGTCACCCGTGTCCACGTTGGGAGAGAAGATAGCCTTGTGCTTGCCCATGAGGAGGCGAGCAACTTCACTTGCAACGCGACCCATCGGCTTGTCGGCTGCGTCCACAAGCTTCCACTTGCGGGAGACAGTCTTGGGGTTTACTGTAATGGTTCTCATGTAAATCCTTTAGATTTGTTCCGGGGCAAACCCGCCCCGTGAAGTGGGAACAAATATAGACGGTTTTCCGGGAACCTGCAAGGATAAAAAATCGATTTTTTATAAAAAAGTCCTAAAAATAAAGGATTTAGACTCTATCAATTGTATTAATTAATAGAATTACATCACCAAAAATTAAGTACGTAGCTATCATTTGGCCTTGAATCAGTCTTCGCGACGTCCATAACTTGCCCCGTAAGCCACGCATTGACCCTAAAATTGCGCCCACTCATGTTGCTAAATCTCAACAGGAACCTTTTTCCACGATCAAAATCAAACGAAACCTCCGAATACCAATCCCTCAAAGGGAAATTCCTTCCTTCAAAAGCAACATAACCCGACAGAGCCAATCCATCTACAGCAGACACTCCAAGGCTCAACATAGCAGGCGTCCAATTTTCCGGAAAACCAACTATTTCTATCCATACGTCGTTATCTGCCTCCACACTTTTTGACTCATTCACATGCAGCACTAAAGGCTTCAAAGCCTCACATCCTTCATCATCAGGACATTCTGGGCTCCAATTTTTTATCGGATTTTCGGAAACATCTCCCGAAAACCTAAGATTATCTATCCAAAGGGAATCAGCCGTATTTAAAAGTATCTGAAATTGAACATCTGAATGTGACTCCTCAAGAATCTGTTTCACGGAATTTGGAACACTAAATTCATATGTTGACCATCCTCCCAAATACGATTGAATCTGTTGTCCCGAGCCAAGTTGAATTCTTTTATTTATAGAAGGCACAGAAACCCATATTTCAACATTTCCAATCCAATATGGATTTTGCGTAGTAATAGGAACAAAAATATCTAATCCCATTTTATTCCCTACAAGTTCAAAGTCTGTTGTAGAAATAGATCTACTTTCTATAATTTTCCACCCTGCTGGAGTAACCAAACTTTTTCGTCCTTCCTTCTTTCGTTTCGTATCCAAAGAAATGAACGTGTATTCAGAATGCCAATCTGAATCACTCTCAAACCGACCAACAGCAAACTCGCCATTATTTTTTTCAAGCAACAATAAGCTATACTCCGTACCATAACCACCTTTACCAACAACAGACACAATGTATCCGGGCAACGAAAATTCCGCCGCAAGAGGCAATAAAACATAATTGAGTCCCACAACAGGATCTATGAATTTGTCCCTTTTTTAGTTGAAAATCCAGGTCTCCAACTGGTGTAAATCTAGGCTATTAGCGCTTCATTGTCAAGTAGTTTCATGCTCTTTTC